>CBDUQI010000003.1:0-79137 GCA_965369325.1 uncultured Gammaproteobacteria bacterium | reverse complement strand
ATGGCGGGTTTCGGTATCCTGATGTCTGTTCACACGCACAGGAAGTTATTGTCCACGTGAGATTTCCCCCTATTCCCAGCACCGTACTGGCATGCTTCCTGGCTGCGGGCCTGATCGGCCCGCCGTCCGCACTGGCCATCGACACCACGCAAAAGGAGGTCGCGGCCTTTATTAACCAGATCAGCACTGAACACGCGCTGGATGCCCAGTGGGTGGACAGTATTCTGAACAATGCCCGGTATCAGCCTAAAATTATCGAGGCCATGAGCCGCCCGGCGGAACGGGTTAAGCCCTGGCACGAGTACCGCGACATTTTCATTCAGGACAAGCGCATCGCACGCGGTGCGCAGTTCTGGCGCGAGCACGCGCAGACGCTGGGCAATATCAGTGACAAGACGGGCGTACCACCACAGATCATCGTCGGCATCCTGGGGGTGGAGACCCGCTACGGCGACATTACCGGAAGCTACCGCGTGGTTGATGCACTGGCGACGTTGGCGTTCCGTTACCCACCTCGCAGCCGCTTCTTCCGCTCGGAGCTGGAGCAGTTCTTCCTACTAGTCGGTGAAGAAGACCTCGACCCGCTCACCGCCAAAGGCTCTTACGCCGGCGCCATGGGGGCACCTCAGTTTATCTCCAGCAGCTACCGGCACTATTCCATTGATGCTGATGGGGACGGGCAGCGCGATCTGTTTGGCAACTGGGGCGATGTGGCCGGCAGTGTGGCGAACTACTTCATTAAGCACGGATGGCGGCGCGACCAGCCCACCGTGAGCCGCGCGAAACTCGCCCATGCCGAGGCCGCGGCGCTGGCCGATGGCCCGCTCAAGCTCACCCACACCGTGGGCTCGCTGCGCGAAGCCGGGGTGCAGTTTGAGAGCACTCTGCCAGAGCACGCGGAGGCCATGCTGGTGAGCCTGCAGGGCGAGCACGGAACTGAGTACTGGGTGGGGTTTAAAAACTACTATGTCATCACCCGTTACAACCGCAGCCGCATGTACGCCATGGCAGTGCATCAGCTGGGTGACCTGGTGGCCCAGCGCGTTCACACTGATGACCCGCGCTGAGCACCCCGCCTTAATACGCCAGCGCACCGCGTCACCTTGGCGCGCCGGGCTGCTGGTGGCGTTGCTGGCCTCGCTTAACGTGGCGTGCGCGAGCACCGCGGGTGCCCCCCGCGGGTCAGCCCCTGCGAGTGGCCCCAGCGGCTACCCGCGCGCGGGTAACGCGCCGCACTACGTGGTATTTGGCCAGCGCTACTACGTGATGGCATCGGCTGCGGGCTATCGTGAACGCGGCGTGGCCTCCTGGTATGGGCGCAAGTTTCACGGCCGGCCTACCGCATCGGGCGAAATTTACGACATGCACGCGATGACGGCCGCACACAAATCGCTCCCCCTGCCGAGCTATGCGCAGGTGACCAATCTCGCCAATGGGCGCAGCGTGGTGGTGCGCGTAAACGATCGCGGGCCATTCGTCGACAACCGGCTCATCGACTTGAGTTATGCGGCTGCGCGGGAGCTGGATCTGATTGCCGCAGGCACCGGACTGGTGGAGGTCAAGGTGATTACCAAGGCCGCCTCTGCATCGCAGGCCGCGCCATCCGCGGCCACCACATCAACCGGCCAAAGTGCACAGGCTTCTGCCGGCACCGCCGTCGGGGCCATTGATTTGCAGCCGCAGCTGGTGCCGGAGCAAGCCGTGGCGGTAGTCCTGCCGCCGGAGCAACCCTCTGCAGAGACGGTTGCGGCCAAACTACTGATCGACGACACACTGAGCCTGCCGCCCTCTGGCGGCACCGTTTACGTGCAGTTGGGGGCGTTTAGCGATCCGGTAAACGCCGAAACCCTGCGCCTGCGCCTGCAAAGCTACGGCTTTGCGCGCGCGCACACGGTGGGCAGCAACACCCAGCCGGCCATTTTTAAGGTGCGCATCGGGCCGCTTCCGGACGTTAACGCGTATGATCGACTGATCGAACGAATGGCCCGTTACGACATCAAAGACTCATACCTTACTGTCGATTGAGCGCGCACGCTTCGCCGCATTGCGGCCCTAAACTTCAGCCCCGCAGCAACAAAACAATGATGCATTATTTTCCCCCCGGCCAACCGCGCAATCGGCACTGCCCTCACCGCTGTTGCCCACGTCGCGCCAGCGCTACTGGAGCGCTGGGCACGCACCGCAGGCGCAAGCTAAGCGCACTCAGCCTACTTATCGTGACCACTTTTGCCCTCCAGGCAAGCGCCCAGCCAATTCCGGCGGCGCCCAGCGTGGATGCTCGCAGCTACGTGTTGATGGATTTTCACAGCGGTGAGGTTATCGCCACCAAGGGCGCCGAGCAGCGCGTGGATCCCGCCAGCATTACCAAATTGATGACCACCTTGGTCGCCTTCAATGAGTTGCGAGCGGGGCACCTCGCCCTCACCGATATGGTAAATGTGAGCGAGAAAGCCTGGCGTACGCAAGGCTCACGCATGTTCATTGAGGTGGGCAGTCAGGTCAGCGTGCAGGACTTGCTGCGCGGCATCATCATTCAATCGGGCAATGACGCCAGCGTGGCGCTGGCCGAGCATATCGCAGGCTCAGAAGACACCTTTGCCGAGATGATGAACGATCAGGCGCGCCGCCTCGGCTTGGCCAATACACACTACACAAACAGCACGGGGCTCCCCGGCGAGGAGCACTACGCCACAGCCGCTGATGTCGCGCTGTTGTCGCGGGCGTTGATTCGCGAGTTTCCACAGTACTACGCCTGGTACTCGGAAAAGCAGTTCACCTACAACGATATAACCCAGCTCAACCGAAACCTGCTATTGCAACAGGACTCCACGGTCGACGGACTGAAAACCGGGCATACCGAAGCCGCTGGGTACTGCCTGGCCGCCAGCGCAGTGCGTGACGATATGCGCCTGATTTCGGTGGTGATGGGTTCCTCCAGCGAAAGTGCTCGCGCCAGCGCCAGTCGCGCACTGCTGGCCTATGGATTCCGCTTTTTCGAAACCCATCGCCTGTTCAGCGCCAACCAACCGGTCACCACCACACCGGTGTGGAAAGGCGCCAGCGACACGTTGGCGCTAGGGTTGGGGCAGGATGTATACGTGACTGTGCCACGTGGACAATACGAACAACTGGAAGCCAGCACCACCATTACCTCGCCGCTGCTGGCACCGGTACCTGGTGGGCAGAGCGTCGGGCAGTTATCGGTGGTGCTGGGTGAGCGAACGCTGATCGAGCAAGACCTGATCGCGCTGAGCGAGGTGGCCCGAGGCAGCCTGATCAGTCGCGCTGTCGATACGGTGCGTCTGTGGTTTGAGTGAGCGGGAGGCACAAGTGATGATAGACGAGCAACTGAAGTTCCCAGTCGATTTCGCGATCAAGATTGTCGCCGCCGGCCAAGCGCAACTGACCGAGCAGATATTGAGCATCCTCGAAAGCCATTTTCCACGCGTTGACCGCGACAGCCTGCGCGTGCGCGCGAGCCGCAAAGGCAACTACAGCGCCATCACGGTGGGCGTTCGGGCCGAAACCCGCGAGCAACTGGAGGCGGCATACGCGCAGCTGGAACAGCACGAGAGTGTCAAGTGGGCGCTGTAAGCAAGTCCCCAACACCAACACCCTCGCCCACCCCCCTGCAGGTGCGCCATCTGGGCCTGTGCGAATACGAGCCGATCTGGCGCCGGATGCAACAGTTCACCCAGGAGCGTACGGCGCAGACGCCCGACGAGCTGTGGCTGCTTCAGCACCCGCCCGTATTTACCCAGGGCCTGAACGGCGCGCCTGAACATCTGCTTGGCGCTGGCGACATCCCCGTGGTTGATATTGATCGCGGCGGCCAGGTTACCTATCACGGGCCTGGCCAGTTAGTGGTCTATCCACTGATTGACCTGCGCCGCCACAAGCTGGGCATACGCGCCCTGGTCACGGCGCTGGAGCAATCGGTAATTGCTGCCCTGGCCGGTTGGGATATCCTGGCTCAAACCTGGCCGCGCGCGCCTGGCGTGTATGTGGGTGATAGCAAGGTGGCCAGCGTGGGCTTACGCGTACGCCGCGGTTGTTCTTATCACGGGCTGGCATTCAACGTCGATATGGATCTGGAGCCATTCTCGCGAATCAACCCGTGCGGGTTTCGCGGGCTCAAAGTGACCCAGGTCAAAGATCTGGGCGGCCCAGGCGATATTGCCATCGTCGCCAACGCACTGCAGGCACAGCTGCTCAGCCAGCTAGGCTACAATACGGCCTAGCGGGCTGAACCAGAGCCAGCACGTTTGCGGTCGGCGCGCGCAAGCCTAAACGCGCCGGCCCCCATACCCTCTAATGAAATAACCGATAGCATCCTTATGAGCGAGATACCCCCCAGAACACGCCTGGAACCGGGCAAAAAAATGAGCGCAGCCGACAAAATGGCGCGTATCCCGGTCAAAATCGAGCCAACAACCCGCCCGCTACGCAAGCCGGAGTGGATTCGGGTACGCGCACCGATTAGCTCAGCCGTCACGGACCTAAAAAAAGTCCTGCGCGATAACCACCTGCACACCGTCTGCGAGGAGGCCTCCTGCCCTAATATCGCCGAGTGCTTCGGCAAAGG
Source organism: uncultured Gammaproteobacteria bacterium (assembly GCA_965369325.1). Lineage (GTDB taxonomy): Bacteria > Pseudomonadota > Gammaproteobacteria > Steroidobacterales > JBCBZW01 > CBDUQI01. The sequence continues at coordinate 74,552 of CBDUQI010000003.1, read as the reverse complement.
CACTGCCACCTTCATGATCATGGGCGATGTGTGCACGCGCCGCTGCCCGTTCTGCGACGTCGGCCACGGACGCCCAAATCCGCTGGATCAGGACGAGCCCGCCAACCTCGCCCGCACGATCAAGGCGATGGGGCTGCGTTATGTGGTTATCACCTCCGTCGACCGGGACGATCTGCGCGACGGCGGCGCTGGCCACTTCATCGCCTGTATTGAAGCCGTACGTGAGGCCAGCCCGCATACCCGCATCGAAGTGCTAGTGCCGGACTTTCGCGGGCGTATCGATCCAGCGCTGGATATTTTCAGCCAGTGCCCACCGGATGTATTCAATCACAATTTGGAGACTATCCCGCGGTTGTATCGCAGCGCGCGGCCAGGCTCCGACTACGCCCATTCACTTAACCTGATTAAGCGCTTCAAGGCGCAGCACCCGACAGTGCTGACCAAATCCGGCCTGATGGTGGGCCTGGGCGAAGAAGTGCAAGAGATTATCGAGGTGATGGCCGACCTGCGTGCGCACGACTGCGACATGCTCACCGTCGGGCAGTATCTGCAACCCTCCCGCCACCATCTTCCGGTGGAGCGGTTCATGCACCCGGACGAGTTCGCTGAGCTGGCGCGAACCGGCGAGGAAATGGGCTTTACCCATGTTGCCAGCGGCCCGCTGGTGCGCTCGTCCTACCACGCGGATGAGCAGGCGGCAGGCGCCCTGTAGTAGTCATTCGGCGCCTTTGCCTCAGTCCGATCGCATCGACCGGATATGCGCAAATAACGCGGCGAAACTGCGCGATCGCCTTGCCGGTCTAACCAAGGCATGCTCCTAGCGACATTAATGTCGCGCGACAACACAGTTTCACCTTTCACCCTGCCACGTTTCAAACTCAAGCACTTACGGCCGTATCAGCCGTGATTATGGTAAAATCTGAATCGGGGGAGACGCCCTTGCGCCCCGTAAGCGAATCGCAGTGCACAATGGCGTCACATTGGTTTACCATACCGCGTTGCGTCAGGACTAGGGGGTCTTTACAGTCCTGTTCGCAACAGGAAGTTCTGTTTGTTGGGAGATCAAAATGTCCGTTAAGGCAAAAGCTTTTATATTGGGGATCGGCGTAGCAGCCCTCGCAGGTTGTGCTACTTCTACCGATACTGTTTCTACGTCCAGTAGCTCAAGCAGCGACTCGTCCATGATCGAGATGAAGAACAGCGAAATTACTCGCATTTCTTCTGAGCTCGAACGGACCGAGCGTGAGCTGGCTAACACACTGGCCGAACTGGAACGCGCACAGACGACTGCTTCAAGCACCACTGTCATGCCCGCCATGGGCGGTGACAGCAGCTTGTTTCCGCCGAACCCGAAGCCGGGTGAGTGCTACGCACGTGTGCTAATTCCGGCCGTCTACAACACCACCACCGAAACCGTGCTGAAGCGTGAAGCCTCAGAGCGTGTGGAAATTATCCCGGCCAGCTATGGCCCGGCAGATGAGACCATTCTTGTGAAAGATGCCAGCACCAAGCTGGTGGTCGAGCCTGCGGTCTACGAAGAAGTCACCGAGACGGTTCTGGTCAAAGAAGCCAGCTCGCGTCTGGTTGAAGTGCCGGCTAAGTACGACACTGTAACCGAGCGCATTCTGGACAAACCGGCGCACACCGTGTGGAAACGTGGTTCATCAGCTCTGGGGGCAGGCGCAGGCGTGTTACAGACCTCTGTTGACCAGTCCACCGGCGAGATCATGTGTCTGGTTGAAGTACCGGCGACGTACAAGACAGTGAACAAGACTGTCCTGGTAAGCCCGCCGCGTACCGAATCCATCGACATTCCGGCTGAGTACAAGACCATCACCAAGCGCGTGCTGGCCAAGCCTGCTGCCACCCGTGAGATCGTGGTGCCGGCTGAGTACCAGACCGTTACCCGCACTGTGATGACCCAGCCGCCGTCAGAGCGTCGCATTCCGATTCCGGCCGAGTACGAGACTGTCACCAAGCGTGCGAAAGTGACCGACGAGCTGCTGGAATGGCGTGAAGTGCTGTGCGACGTCAACCTGACCAACTCAACGGTTCGTCAGCTGCAGAGCTCGCTGTCTGACAAGGGCTACTACAAAGGCCCCGTGGACGGCATCATCGGTGTGATGACTCTGGGTGCAAGTAATGCCTATGCCAAAGCCAAAGGCCTGGCACAGGGCGACAACTACATCCCGATGGAAGTTGCCAAGTCTTTGGGCGTCAGCCTCTAAGACTCGCCGGACCCGGTTGGCCAATCGCGGCCAAACGGTTGAAGGTTAAAAAGGAAACCGCGCTTCGGCGCGGTTTTTCTTTGCTCACTTGGCGGACAATGCCCGGTTCAGATCCTGCAACCGCGCAGGGGTTCCAATATCGCGCCAATCACCGCGAAACAAACGCCCGCCAAGTCTGCCAGCGCGAGCTGCCTGATACAGCAGCGGTGCCAGCGCAAAACTGCTACCGGGTACTGACTGCTCGAACATCCGAGGCCGGTACAGGCCGATCCCGCTGAAGGTAAACGGCGCGAAGCCAGGGCTCTGCACCACCCGATCACCGCGCAGATCAAAATCCCCGACGTGCTTGAACGCCGGGGTGGGGACCAGCACCAGATGTGCCAGATCCTGCCCCGCCAGCACCGGCCCGCGGGTGAGCTGAGCGTAATCCAAGCGTACCCAGATATCTGCGTTCACCACCAGAAACGGATCCGGCCCCAGCTGCGCCAGCGCTTTGGCAATACCGCCCCCCGTCTCCAGCACTTGCCCCCCCTCATCGCTGTAGTACACCTTCAGCCCGTAGCGCTTGCCGTCGCCAACATGCGCCCGGATCCGGTCGCCGAGCCAAGCCAGATTGATCACGCATTCACGAACGCCGGCCTCTGCCAGGTTGGCCAGATGATAGTCAATGAGTGGGCGTTCCCCGATCCTAAGCAACGGCTTGGGGGTGTGGTCCGTCAGCGGACGCATGCGCTCACCGCGCCCCGCGGCAAATATCATCGCCCTCAACCCGCCAACCCCGCCAGCGCTGGCTGCACCCGCTGCTGAATCAGTTCCGCCAACCAGCCCAGTCTGGCATCGCGGGCGCTGACGTGCTGCAGATACAGCAGTACACGCGGGATATCCGCCAGGTAGCCGGTCCGGCCATCTCGGTGCTGCAGGCGGGCGAAAATACCAATCGCCTTCAGATGGCGCTGCACCCCCATCAAATCAAACCACTGGCGAAACACCGCAGGCTTACCCACCGGCACGCCGGCGAGCAATGCCTGCTCAAAATAGGCACCAAGCCAGGCATCCACCTGCGCCTGCGGCCAGCGGATGTAACAGTCGCGCAATAGCGAGACCAGATCGTAGGTGACCGGGCCCCATACCGCGTCCTGAAAATCCAACAGCCCCGGCAAGGGCTGGCTCAGCATCAGATTGCGCGAGTGAAAATCCCGATGCACCAGCACCGTCGGCTGGATGAGCGCCGAGTCGATCAGTACCTGGCACAACGCCCGCCAGGCCGCCCGATCCGACTCGCTCAGCACAATGTTCAGATGCGCGCGTAGAAACCACTCATCGAAGATGCCCAACTCTTGCGCGAGCAACGGGCGATCGTAGTCAGGCACGCCGCTCAACTGCGCCCGACGGGCACCCTGCAGCCTGACCAGGGCCTTGATGGCGGCGGGATACAACACGTGCTGGTTGCCAGACGGGCGCTCACCGGTGCGCCAATCCGGCTCGGGCAGCGGCCCGTCTACCAGGGTATTGGCGGCCAGCCCATTCAAAAAGGTGTCAGTACCCAGATCGCTGATCAGCGCGAAGCCGCGGGCCGTATCCGCAAACAAGACCTGCGGCACATTCAGGCCAAGTGCCGCCAGATCGCCCGCCAGCCGGACAAAACGTGCCAGGTCCTCCTGCGGCGGTGGCGCGTCCATGGCGATCAGCGTCCCGGCGCCATGTGGCAAGCGAAAGTACCGTCGGAAACTGGCATCTGACGAGGCGGGCACCAGGGCCCCCGGCGCGCTATTCAGCCGGGCGGCCACCCACTCACCAAGTTCTTTTTTGCGTACGCCCAACAGATCCCATCCACAGTTGTCTCAAAGATATGGTAGTTCCTCCACCAGCCGCCCACGCCCAGGTTTGATGCGGTCAATGATCTATGCCATTTTAGCGGCGGCTTACGCATAAGGCGCCTTTTTTTTTGGCCTCCATTTGTGCTTCATATTCAATGACTCAACCGACAATCGCCACCACCGTACCGCCGGACCAGGCGGCTCAAGGCCGCGCACCCGCGCGCTGGCTAGCGCTGTCGGTAGCCGTATCGTTGGCGCTCAGCCCGCGCGCACCACATGCGCAGGAGCTACCGAGCGGCGAGCGTCTGCGCTTGCAACTGTCCAAACGGCTGGAGCACCGCACGCCGATCAAGATCTCCGCCGGCAGCGCCGAACTGATGGCCACTGGCGAGTCACTGCTGCGGGGCGATGTGCAGGTTAGCTACGGCGATCGCACCTTGAGCTCGCAGGAGTTGCGCTACGATCCGCAAACCCAGCAACTGAGCGCCGTGGGCGATGTGCAGTACAGCGATCCGCAAATTGAAGTAAGCGGCAACCTGGCAAGCTTCGACCCGGCAGCAGGCGACGGCGACTTTAGTTCTGCCAGCTTTACGGTCAAAGGCGAAGCCGGGCGCGGCGAGGCCGCACATATCCACCGCCAGAACGAGAATGTGACGGTGCTGGAGGACGTGGCCTACACCACCTGTCCGGTAGACAACACCGACTGGCAGCTTGAAGCACCCAACATTCAATTAAACCGCGAAACTGAGGTGGGCTCAGCGCGCAATGTGCGCGTCCGCTTTAAGGGCGTGCCGGTGTTGTACGCGCCTTATCTCACGTTTCCGCTCAGCGATAAGCGCAAATCGGGCTTTCTCACGCCCGATCTGGGCACCTCGGAGCGCTCCGGCGTCGACATCGCGCTGCCTTACTATGTAAACATCTCGCCCAACCTCGACAACACCATCACGCCGCGGTTGCTGTCCGAGCGCGGCTTTCAGATCAAAAATGAGTTTCGCTACCTGTCCGAGCGCAGCCGCGGACAGCTGGATCTGGAGCTGATGTCGGAGGATGAGAAAACCGGCGAGGAACGACGCTTTGCGGGCCTGCGCCACCATACGGCGGTGACGCCAAACCTGCACCTGGAGGCCGATGTGCGCGGCGCCTCAGACGGGCGTTACCTGGAGGACCTGAGCACCAGCCTGAGCTCGGCGCGAATCACCCATCTGGAACGCCGGGTGGATCTCTCCTGGCACACCGGTGCGTGGGACTTGATTGGCCGCTTCCAGGGCTTCCAAACGCTGGATGACTCCATCGCACGCGATGACCGACCCTACCAGCGGGTGCCTCAGCTGCTGGCGCTGGGACGCTGGCCCGATCAGTGGCGCGGCCTGAATCTGCAACTGGACGCCGAAGTGGTCAACTTCGAGCGCAGTGACGGAACCACTGGCATCCGCACCGACGTCAGCCCGCAGATCAGCCTGCCAATGTCGGGGCGCGGCCTGCACTTCACCCCCAGCGTGAGCCTCACCCATACCCGCTACCAACTGGATGACATCACCGCAGGCACCGAAGACAGCCTGACCCGCACGCTGCCAATCGTGACGCTGGATAGCCGCGCTGTTTTCGAACGTGCGCTGCGGCGCTCAAAACGGGTACTGCACACCCTAGAGCCGCGCATCCAGTACAGCTACATCCCATTTCGGGATCAGGCCAACATCCCGGTGTTTGATACCGGCGATCCTGACCTTAACTTCGTGCAGCTGTTTCGACCCAACCGCTTCGTCGGCGCCGACCGCATTGGCGATACCAATCAATTGGCATTCGGGGTGACCAGCCGGCTGATCAACACCGAGAACAACAAAGAGCTGCTCAACGCCACCCTGGGGCAGGTGTATTACCTGGAAGATCGCGACGTCACCCTGCCCGGTCAAACACAGCAGTCCGACGAGTTCTCGGATTTTCTGGCGGAGATCCGCCTGCGCCTGTCTGATCGCTGGAATGCCGATATTGATTATCAGTTTGGCAGCAGCGACACCCAGAAAGCGGCGGTACGACTGCAATTTCGGCCCGGCCCGCAGAGCGTCGTGAACCTGGGCTATCGTTTTCGCCGAGGCGAGCTGGAGCAGACTGATGTGTCCTTCGCGCTGCCCATCGCCCAACGCTGGGATCTAGTGGGGCGATGGAATTTCTCGCTGGCCGAAACCCAGACGCTCGAGCGGTTCCTCGGCCTGCGCTACTCCAGCTGCTGCTGGGCGCTGCGGCTGGTCTCGCGCAGTTATGTGAGCACACGCGAGGGCGAAAGCGAGCAGGCCATATACGTCCAACTGGAACTTAAGGGCCTGACCGGCGTCGGAACTCCGGTACGGGGCTTGCTCGATCGTGGCATCCTAGGTTACGGGCTCACCGACCGCACCGACCCGGGCCAACTATAAACCTCTGAAAGGTAACAGATCGTCGCGCCCGCCTGGGGTGCTGCCGCCAGCCCGCACAAAGGTTTAGAATACGCACCTATGAGAGAACTTCGGATGAAAGCTGTTATGGCGACTATGACGCGGGCCGCAACCCTGGCCCAACCACGGAGGCAGCCGGCCGCTGCCCCTCGCGCCGGGCTCGCCGCACGGCACCGCGCCGTACGGGCCCTGTTGCCGCTGGCGCTGCTGCTCGGTGCAGCCAATGTGCAGGCCCAAGAGGCCGAAGTGCCCGACGCGCCCGGTGTGCTGATTGATCGCATTGTTGCCATTGTGAACGACGGCGTAGTGCTGCACAGCGAGTTGCAGGGCCAGGTACAGATGGTTACTACCCGGTTGCGCGCACAGAACACACCACTGCCCGCCCGGGAAATTATCGAAGAGCAGATTCTTGAGCGTCTGATTGTCGCGCGCATTCAGTTACAGCGGGCCGAACGCCTGGGCATCCGCATGGACGACGATACCCTGAACCGGGCACTGACCGCCGTCGCCGAACGTAATAACATCGCATTTAATGAGCTGCCGGCAGCGCTGGAATCCCAAGGCATCGGCTACGGCGAGTACCGTGAGGAAATGCGCCGGGAGATGATCCTGGAGCAGTTACGCGCGCGTGACGTCACTGCCCGCATCCAAATTCCGCAAGCCGAGGTAGACCGACGCATGCGCGAGCAGGAAGGGCGTGATGAAAGCATCGAGTACCGCTTGCAGCACATTCTGATTGCCACCCCCAGCTCAGCCCGCGCAGAGGACATCGCGGAGGCCCGCGATCAGGCCAGCGATCTGGTGCAGCGTCTGCGCGACGGCGAGGACTTCTCGCGCATGGCGGTCGCCTACTCGGCCGGGCAGACTGCCTTGTCGGGCGGTGACCTGGGCTGGATGCGCACCTCCGAGATGCCCACGTTGTTTGTGAATGTGGCCATCGGCCTGAGCGAAGGGCAAGTGTCCGAGGCGCTCGAAAGCCCCAGCGGGTACCACATTGTCAAACTGGCGGAGACGCGCGGCGCTGATAAGGTGATCGTGCAGCAGCGGCACGTGCGCCACATTCTTATCAAACCCAATGAAGTGGTCACGCTCGAACAGGCACGCCAGCGGGCAGCAGCTCTGCGCCAGCGCATCCTGGATGGTGAGGATTTCGCCACGCTGGCCAAAGAGCATTCCGAAGACGGCGGCTCGGGCAACGCCGGCGGCGACCTGGACTGGACCAATCCCGATACCTTCGTGCCCCCATTTGAAGCGGCACTGGCGCAGCTAAGCCCCGGCACCATCAGCGAGCCGGTGCGATCGGAATTCGGCTGGCACATTATCGAGTTGCTCGGCAAACGAGACTACGACTCCACCGACGATGTTCAGCGCAATAAAGTGTTCCTGGCCATTCGCCGCGAAAAACAAGAAATCGAAACCGAGCGCTGGCTGCGCCAGTTGCGCGATGAGGCGTTCGTAGAAGTCCGCTTATAGCATGGCGCTGTTGCTGAGCTGCGGCGAGCCGGCAGGTATCGGCCCGGAGCTATGCCTGCGCGCTGCCGCCAAACCCTGGCCCTGCGCGCTGGTCGCTGTGGGCGATGAGCAGGTGCTGCGGGCACGCGCCGCGCACCTGGGGCTGGACATCAAGCTGCATGCCCAAGCGCACGCAGACCCAGCACCGCAGGTACATCGACCAGGCCATCTGCCGTATGTGCACGTGCCGGTGCGATGCCCGGTCGAGCCCGGACAGCTAAACCGTGAGAATGCCGCACACGTGCTGGAAGTACTTCGGTACACCGTCGGCGCGTGCATGAGCGGACGATACGCCGGCATTGTGACCGCACCGGTGCACAAAGGCGTTATCAACGAGGCGGGCGTCCCCTTTACCGGGCATACCGAGTTTCTGGCGGCTGGCGCGGGCGTGCCTACCACCGTGATGATTCTGGCCAGCGCGCACTTGCGCGTGGCGCTAGCCACCACCCATCTGCCACTTCGCGAGGTGCCGGATGCGATTACCGAGCAGCGTCTGCACGAGGTGCTGAACATTCTGCACAGCGATCTGAAAACCCGCTTTGGTATTGCCCGCCCGCGCATCCTGGTGTGCGGGCTCAACCCGCACGCTGGCGAAGACGGGCACCTGGGTCAGGAAGAGATCCAGGTCATCCAGCCGGCGCTGGCTCAGTTGCGTGAGCAGGGCATGCAGTTAATCGGGCCACTGCCGGCCGATACGGCGTTTACCCGTGAGCGCTTGCAGGGCGTAGACGCTGTACTTGCCATGTATCATGACCAGGGCCTGCCAGTGCTCAAACACAGTGGCTTTGGCGAAGCCGTCAACGTGACACTCGGCCTCCCATTCGTGCGCACCTCCGTGGATCACGGTACCGCACTCGATCTGGCACTGACCGGCACCGCCCACCCTGGCAGTATGTTCGCCGCGATTGAAATGGCCGCGCAGATGACTGGCGTACCCCAGCCATGCAGTGGGCCCGCACCGCATGCAAACACGTAAACGCTTTGGCCAGCACTTTCTGCGCGATCCCGCGGTGATTGAAGCGATCGTGCAGGCGATTAGCCCGATGCCAGATCAGACAATCGTAGAAATCGGTCCGGGCCCCGGCGCGATTACCCGCCCGATGCTGCAACGCTGCCAACGGCTCACCGCCATCGAGTTGGACCGCGACATTGTGCCCGGCCTGATCAAGTCGATGGCCAGCGCAGGCGAACTGACCGTGCATCAAGCCGACGCGCTGAGGTTCGACTTTGCCACTTTGCGCTCAACCCCAGAGGCGCCGCTGCTGCGGTTGACCGGAAACCTGCCGTATAACATATCCACCCCGCTGCTGTTCCACCTGCTGCGCTTTCACGCGCACATTCTGGACATGCATTTCATGTTGCAAAAAGAAGTTGTTCAGCGGATGGCGGCGAGCCCGGGTGATAAAACCTACGGACGCCTAACGGTTATGCTGGCGCAGCGTTGCCGCATCAGTGCTTTGTTTGACATTGCCCCGAGCGCGTTCACACCGCCGCCGAAAGTAGACTCAAGCCTCGTACGTATTGACGTGCGGCGCGAACCGGCCTTCACCGTCGACGACCTGCCGATGTTTGATCGCCTAGTGCGCCAAACCTTCTCCATGCGGCGCAAAACTCTGCGCAACGGCCTGCGCGGCCTCCTGAACAGCGAGGCCATTGTGGCGCTTGGCATCGACCCGGGCATTCGCCCGGAGCGCCTGCTACCTAAGCAGTTTGCCCAGCTGGCGAATGCGGCCAGCGCGGCATTAGCCGCCTCCACGCCTGCCCCTTGATCGATGGTTGTATATTCATGTTTTTGAACGCATTCGCCACATAATGCACTGAATCTACGGGTGTTGGGGCTGTCGCTGCATACCTGCAATGCGGTACCCTCTCGAACAGGCGACACAGTCACTGACGCTGAATCACACCCTTGCCTCAGCAGCCTGCCCGCCTAAGGAAGTACTGAATAACAATTGGACACCGCTTGAGCTTAGGGGTTACCCATGAGCGAACATACTGACTACGACATCAAAGTGCAGGTCGAGACGCGATTTATCGACGATCAGTCCAACCCAGAGGACGATCGCTACGTGTTCGGCTACACCGTCACCATGCGTAACGAAGGCGATGTACCCGCTCGTCTGCTCACCCGTCACTGGCTTATCACCGATGCCAACGGCAAAGTGCAGGAAGTGGCCGGCGAGGGCGTGGTGGGAGAAAAGCCCTATCTTAAGCCCGGCGAGGGGTTCCGATACAGCAGCGGGGCGGTACTTGAAACACCCGTCGGCGCAATGGAGGGGCACTATCAGTGGATCGCGGATGACGGCAAACGCTTCAAAGCCCCCATCTCCCCATTCACGCTGGCCATCCCCGGATCGCTGCACTAGACCGGCATCGCTCCGCCAGCACCCCGCCTGCCGCCAGCGACGTGCGCAGCCGCTCGGCGCCATCTAGCCGGCGAGCGTTGTGAGTATTTACGCGATTGGCGACGTGCAGGGTTGTGCCGAGCCACTGCACCGCCTGCTCGACGCACTAGCGTTCGATCCCGCCCAGGACCAGTTGTGGTTCTGCGGCGACTTGGTCAACCGCGGGCCCGACTCACTCAGGGTACTGCGCACAGTCAAACAACTGGGCGACAGCGCACACGTGGTGCTCGGCAATCACGATCTGCATCTGATCGCGCTAGCGCTGGAAGTGCCAAGCGCGAAACATCGCGCCAGCGACACCTTGCTGCCCGTGTTGCAGGCGCCTGACCGGGATGAGTTGATCCACTGGCTGCGCGGACTGGCGCTGCTGCATCACGATGCCAGCGCCGACTGGACGCTGGTGCACGCCGGGCTGGCACCGCAATGGACGCTGGCCGATGCCACACAATGCGCCAATGAGGTGCAAGCCGTACTGCGCAGCGATGAGGCACAAGAGTTTCTGGATTTGTGCTACCGCCACCAGGCGGATCGCTGGCACCACGATCTAACTGGTATGACTCGTCTGGTAACTACCACGGCCTACCTCACGCGTGTGCGCTTTTGTTTTGCCGATGGGACGCTGGAGCACAAGTTCAAAGGCGCACCAGGCGAGCAAGCAGCTGGCCTGACGCCGTGGTTCGACCTGCCCCAGCGCGCTTGGGCGGGCACCCGTGTTGTATTCGGGCATTGGGCAGCGCTCGGCCGCTACCGCGAGCAGGGCTTGATCGGGCTGGACAGCGGTTGCGTCTGGGGCAACACCCTGTCGGCCGCCAACCTGAATGATGATCATGAGGCCTGGGTGGGGGTCGCATGCGGATAGGGACGAAACAAATTGCTACTGCATACCCCGCCCGCACGCGGCATACTCTTAGCTGCTCAACGTTGCCCCAGGCAACGCTTGCACTCATCATAAGGAGGCTGCGTGGCGACGCTCAAACCGATTAATTTTTTGCAGTGGATTGACGAGCACCGAGAGGCATTACGTCCGCCGGTTTGTAACAAGCGGATCTTTACCGATGCCGACACCATCGTGATGGTGGTGGGCGGGCCCAACGCACGCAAGGACTATCATGATGACCCCGGCGAGGAGCTGTTCTATCAGATCCAAGGGGACATGTTGCTTGCGACCATGCAGGACGGGCAACGGGTAGATATCCCCATCTGCGAAGGTGAGATGTTTCTGCTGCCGGCCCACGTGCCACACTCACCGCAACGCTTCCCCGACACCGTGGGGCTGGTGGTGGAACGTCAACGAGTCGCGGGCGAGTTGGACGGCTTCATGTGGTATTGCGAGCGTTGCAACCATCGCCTGCACAGCGAGTACTTTGTGCTTGAGAACATCGAGACCCAACTGAGCCCGCTGTTCGAGAAATTCTTTGCCAGCGAGGCCCTGCGCACGTGCGGCGAATGCGCCACGGTAATGAGCGTGCCCGACTGAGGAGCCGGCGTTGAAGTTGCAGTTTTCACATCGCGGACGGCGTTACCGTTTTGACACGCATCGCCTCTACGACATCTCCATTCCGCTGGCATTCGATGGCCCACAACCCAATCATTTTGATGCCAGTATCGCCACCGGTGAGCCGATGGTGAGCGGCGAGTTCATCGGCGACACGCGCGAGGGCGGCAGCTGCAACGCGCGGGTGCTGCACCTGAACCCACACTGCAACGGCACCCATACCGAGTGCGCGGGACACCTCACTGATGAGCGGGTCGCGATCCGCTCAGTGGCCAGCGAGACCTTGCTGCCTGCGGTGCTGTTAACGGTCGGGCCCACGCCAGCGATTGATACGGGCGATCTCACCGCCCATCCGCTGGTTGAAAGCGATCGCCTGATCACCTGCGAGGCGTTGCGTAAGGGGCTGGGCGAGTTCCCTCGCGTACCAGCGCTAATCGTGCGTACGACGCCCAATGATGCCAGCAAACCGCGGCGCAAATACGAGGGCGACAACCCCACCGCTTTCTTCTCCAGCGACGCCATGACCTATCTGGTACGGCGCGGGGTGGAGCACCTGCTGGTGGATACCCCATCAATCGACCGCGCGCACGATGGGGGACATCTGGCCACGCACCGCATTTTTTTCGGCATGCCGCCGCAGACCCACGCAGTGGATCAGGTACAGCGTTTGCAGGCCACCATTACTGAGTTGGTTTATGTACCAAACGAAATCGGCGACGGGCTGTACGTACTGAACCTGCAGGTGGCGCCTTTTATGAACGATGCGGCGCCGAGCAGGCCGTTGATTTTTCCGATGGAGTTGGTGTGAGCTTGTCAATTGCCGATATGCCGGGCGCAGCCCTGAGCGTTGCCCGCGACCTGGACCAGGCCGATCCGTTGCGCAAGACGGTCGAGCAGTTTCATATCCCACGGCTGGGTACGCAGCGCTGCATCTACCTGTGCGGTAACTCACTGGGCCTGCAACCACACGCGGCCGCAACCTACGTCCACCAGGAACTGGACGAATGGCGCAACCTCGGTGTACTGGGGCACTTTAAGGGGCTGCGCCCGTGGGCCCGATACCACGAGTTGGCGGCCGGGCCTACGGCCACGCTGGTGGGGGCACATGAGGACGAAGTGGTGTGCATGAACTCCCTCACTGTCAATCTGCACCTGATGTTGACCACTTTTTACCGGCCGGAGGGAGCGCGGCGTAAAATTCTCATCGAACAAGACGCCTTTCCTTCGGACCGCTACGCGGTCCAGTCACACCTGGATTTACACGGGCTCAACGCCGAGCAAGGGCTGATCGAAATCGCCCCGCGCCCGGGCGAGCAGGCCGTGCGCACCGAAGACCTGCTCACCTACATCGACCAAGCGGGACCCGAGATTGCTCTAGTGTTACTACCCGGCGTGCAGTACTACACCGGTGAAGTCTATGACATGGCGGCGATTACTCGGCACGCACGTAAGGCGGGCGCGCGCGTCGGCTTCGACCTTGCACACGCCATCGGCAATATCCCCTTGGCCCTGCATGAGTGGAATGCAGACTTTGCCGTTTGGTGCACGTACAAGTACCTGAACGCCGGCCCTGGCGCAGTTGCCGGGTGTTTTGTACACCAGCGCCATTCTCACCAGGCCACGTTGCCCCGGCTGGCCGGATGGTGGGGACACGACAAAGCCACGCGATTCCAAATGGGCCCTAACTTCAGCCCGATTGACAGCGCCGAAGGCTGGCAGTTAAGCAATCCGCCGATTCTGGCATTCGCGCCGCTACTAGCCTCACTGCAGATGTTCGACGACACGGGGATGGAGGCGTTGCGCGCAAAGTCGCTGCAACTGAGCGGCTACCTGCAGTTGCTGTTGACCCAACAACTAGACGAGCAGATACAGATCATCACGCCACTGAACCCTGCGCGGCGCGGGTGCCAGCTATCGCTGCGGGTACGCCAGGGCGCCCGCCAGGGACGCGCACTGTTTGAGGCGCTAGAGGCACACGGGGTGATCGGCGACTGGCGCGAACCGGACGTTATTCGTATCGCGCCGGTCCCGTTGTATAACCGCTTTGAAGACGTGTTCGCCTTCGTCAGCATCCTGCGCCAGCTAGTGCTGCCCGATCTTACGCCACCTGCAGATGCCTCCGGGCCGCACATCGGAGACTGACATCATGCCGCTGCCGCATGCTCCGGTAAATATTATCGGCGCCGGTCTGGCCGGATCGTTGCTGGCGATCTACCTGGCCCGCCGAGGCATCGAGGTGCACTTGTTTGAACGGCGGGTGGATATGCGCAACACGCCAATTCCCGCTGGCCGATCGATTAACTTGGCGCTCGCGAACCGCGGCCTAGCCGCCCTGCAACAGGTTGGCCTGGAGCACGATGTGCAGCCGCTGCTGACTTCCATGCGCGGGCGCATGATGCACGATTTACAGGGCGAGCTGCGACGGCAACCTTACGGACAGCGGCCCGATGAGGTAATTTACTCCGTCTCCCGCGCCCACTTGAACATACTCCTGCTGCATGCGGCCGACGCACACGAACACGTGCGATTGTACTTTGAGCATCGTGTGGAGCAGGTGGACTTCGACACCGGCGCCATGCGCGTCCTAGACAAACACAGCGGTGAGCATCGTGAATTCACCCACGGCCCGGTAATCTGTGCCGGTGGCGCAACTTCGCGGATTCGTCGCCAGATGATGGCGCGCGATGGCTTCGAGGCAAGCGTGGAGTACCTGCCTCACGATTACAAAGAGCTGACGTTGCCGGCTGGCCCGCAGGGCGCACACCGGATCGCACCGGATGCGTTGCACATCTGGCCCCGTGGATCGCACATGCTGATTGCGCTGCCCAATCTGGATGGCAGCTTTACGGTGACGTTATTCATGCCCAGGCGGGGCGATCCTGGCTTCGACCGACTCAATACACCTTCAGAGGTACGCGAGTTTTTCGCTCGCGAGTTTTCCGACGTTGCGCCATTGATCCCGGCGCTTGAGCAGGAGTTCTTCGACAACCCAACCGGGCGGATGCAAACCGTGCACGCCTACCCTTGGCACGTGGGTGGTAACGCGTTGCTTATTGGTGATGCCGCGCACGGTATTGTGCCGTTTCACGGCCAGGGGATGAACGCGGCGTTCGAGGATTGCCGCGAACTGGATGCTTGCCTGACACATCCGCAGGGCACTTGGGAAAGCGTATTCTCCCGATTCCAGGCGGCACGCAAACCTAACACCGACGCAATCGCGCAAATGGCGCTGGAGAACTATATTGAAATGCGCGATTCGGTGCGCGACCCCGGCTTTCACTTGCGCAAGCAGCTCGCATGGGAGCTGGAACGGCGCCATCCGACCCGGTTTGTGCCCCGCTACACCATGATCTCTTTCCGCCATATCCCCTATGCGCAAGCCCTGCACCGAGGGGAAATACAAGAGCGGATTCTGAGGCAGATAACGCACCACGCCTCGCGCATCGAAGATGTGGACTTTGAATACGGCGCACAGCTGGTGCTGCAACAGCTGCCGCCGCTCGATATCCGGCAAACGGCAGCGGATGATGAGTAGTGCACTCAGCGAAACGATGCTTACCCTGCTCAGCTGGGCGGTGCAGTTGTCAAGCTATGATGCGCCGGCACAACCACCGCAGGTGCAATTTCAGCCGCACAGTTTTTTTGTTGAACAGGTGTGCGGTGAACATGATTGCCAAGTGGCGGGGTGGTACGACGACAACGGCATAATCTACATACACCAACGCTATCGCGAGATCGATACGGTGGAGGTGCAATCATTGCTGGTGCACGAGTTTGTGCACTTCCTGCAGCATCAAAGCGGGCGCTTTGATAGCGACAGCTGCGATGACAGCCACCAGCGGGAGCGCGAAGCGTTGGCCGTGCAAAACGACTACCTACTGCGCCAGAGTGCAGCCGTCGCCCGGTTTTGGACCGTGGATCAAGTGCGTTGCAACAAGCCGCCTACGTCAAAATAGATGACGTATTAATTATCTTCCTCTGAGTCATCCTCAGGCGCAGGTCGCGCAAGTTCAGGCGGCCGTGCTGGCGGGCTCGACGGCGAAATCTGCTCATCCACAGCACCGAACCTATGCAGCAGCCGCTGGCACTGACGCAGACTCATATCCACTTCATGGCTCGAATGAAGGTGTTTTTTCAACAGCCGCCCGGTCCAAGTGTTAGCGGTATACCCATGATGCTCCGGGTTCATCGCCAGCTCGCCGATCAGCGTGGAAGCCATCTCATTCGAGATTCTAGGCGGGCGCCCTGGCTTGCGCCGGTCGAGCAGACCGTCCGCTCCCTGTTCCTCGTACTCACGAACCCATCGCTCGATGGTTCGACGGCTTTCACCAAACCACTCGGCCACCCGCTGGCAGCTACCGGATTTGTGCACCAACCACACGCAATGCAATCGATGCAGGTAACGCGTGCTGGCCGTGTGGGCAATCTCACGTTTCAGATCGGCAAAGAGCTTCTCAGGCTCACTGATTTCGCGTCTCATGCTTTCGGGCAGCCTCTCTACTATGGCACTGGTATTCAACACGGCACACCTCTCCTTCGGCGGCATTTGCGAGCGCAATAAAACGTCGCTTCACGTGTAAAGTGCTGTGATTAACGCATTTATCCCACCGGACAAGTTGACAATTTGCCCGGATGCGTCAGTAGTTATGGCGCGTTTTGCGCAGTAGATGAGCTAAAAATGGGC
Source organism: uncultured Gammaproteobacteria bacterium (assembly GCA_965369325.1). Classification (GTDB taxonomy): domain Bacteria; phylum Pseudomonadota; class Gammaproteobacteria; order Steroidobacterales; family JBCBZW01; genus CBDUQI01. Next base: position 57,982 of record CBDUQI010000003.1, on the reverse strand, counting down.
TCAAAGGTAAAAAAAACGGCGCCGTCAGGCGCCGTTATTGCTTAACCGTGCCCGAGGGCCCCGGGCATCTGTGATCTAGCGGCGACGGCGTCGGGCCGCTGCGAACCCCAACAGGCCCAAGCCCATCAGCGCGAGTACAGACGGCTCGTTAATCTGGGTAGAACCCAGAATCGCGCTAAACGAGAAGTCGATCCCCAATTCAGCACCAATGTCACCCGACCACAGGAAGGCCTGGAAATTGACGCCATCAAACGATGAGGAGTTGCCCGGGCCAGCATTGCGCTGCGGGCCGGTATCTTCAAATACGAAGGTACGCACATTGCCGCCGTCAACCCGGTACTCCATCTCGCCGCCAGCGAAGCCGCCCTCGCCATTAGTATCGAGGATGAGCGAGACGATGTCGAAGATACGGGCAGTACCGCCACCTGACATCAGCTCGTAGCTCTGCAGGCCATCGGTGGTAACGATGCCATCGGTGAAATCAAAGTTAAACGTCTCGCCATCCTTAAACCAATACCAGTCGGTCGCCGGATCACCCGCACCGCCAGGATTGGCACCCGGGTGCACAACAGAAAAGGTCTCGCCGTCGTTTTCAATCAGGCCACTGACGGGTACAGCGCTTGCGCTAACCGCAAACACTGAGAGCATCAGTGCGCATACGACACTTGCTGGTCTTGAGTAGGTGTTCATTTTTTTCCCTCTTATTTCCTTGAACACCAGTCAGGGTGTTCTTGGGGGATATCTATTGTTGGATTTACACACACTATCTACCCGAATGTGCAAATCTATTGTTGTTGATGCCAGTGGGGATTTATTGTGACCTGTCGTGCGCAGGTGCTGGTAAAGTGCAGTGGCGCACAGCCTCCAGACTCCAACAGTCAGTTCCCCGGTTAGCGCTGTTTTTTCTGGCGCAGTCAGTCGCGACGCGACGCCCTACGTGCAGAAATCCATCATGACACAGGAGTTTCGCCTGCGCGAGCGAAAAACAGCAAAAACATAGTGTTTCCGCGCGATGCGTTGATCTATTTTTTTACATAATCATCGAATTCTGTCGGACTGTCGTCCATAGCAGACATAACAAACTCGGCTATCCGGTCCATCACTGGCGCGCGCGATTCCAGGTGGGGCGCATGACGTACGCCCGCCAGCACCAGACGATCTACCCGGATACGGGCTGTCACCGCCGCCTCGATCGCCGACAGCTGATGTAGCGATCCATAGGGGTCATCCTCCCCTTGAATCAACAGCATCGGGCAACGTATACCGATCAAGTCAGCCTCGATGCTCCACTGATTGAACCCATCACTGCGCCAAACATCGGCCCATGAATAAAAACAGCCCTCTACATCGTCATGCAGCCGAGCGAGCAGCAGCCGCAGCGGCCCCTGCTCATACTCCGCCACGGCACGCTCGATACCCTGCAGTGACAGAGCTTCAACCAGCACGTGGGGAGCAATAGCGACTAGCGCCCGGCAGTGCGTCGCCGCCCCAGCGGCGGCCGCCGCGTGCAGCAGCGCGATGCTCGCCCCGTCGCTGTGGCCAATCAGCCAAGTGTCACCAATGTTCAGTGCTTTGAGCAACGCCGGCAACACCAGCAGAGCTTCATCGTGCAAATAGCGAGGCTTACGGCGCGGCACAAGTGGGCGCGAGCGCCCGTAGCCAGCACGCGAATACGTCAGCGTAGCGCACCCGCAGCGGCGCGCCAGCTGCTGCGGCAGGTCTTGCCAACTGGCAACGCTGCCGAGACCTTCATGCAAAAACACGGCCGTCGGAGTGCTTTCGGACGGTTCGCCGTGCAGATAGTACTCCAGGCATTGCTCACCAGATTCGGTGTGGATAACAATGCGCTTGGTGGGGCTGCTGCGTTGCACGCCAGCGCTTCCTCAATAATGATCAGCAGGAAGTGCGCACCATACAACACCGCAGCCACTCACGGCACTCGGTCTGGTTGTGCCCGGTGCTCTGGTGTGAAGCGGCAACGCAGAGGATGCCGTCCCTGTTCAGCCATCGCCTGCGAAAACGCCCTACGCAGTTGTGCTGCCCTCACTCTTCGCCTGACACAACACGGCATCCGCGTGCTGCATCAGCGCCTCAGCATCAACGCCGGCCCGGTTCGGCAACTGGGTGGCCTCATCAACGCTGGCTAGGTTAGGCGAGCGATCCGGTGTCTCGCGACGATCGGTGATATCCTGAAGCGTGCCCACCAATGCGATCACCTGCCCGTTGGCACCGCGGTCTGCACGAGCTTTCTCCTGCACGGTTCTCACCTGCCCGTTCCGACTAACCAGCCGGTACTCCACGCTGTAGGTAGCCCCCGCATTCAATGCCTCGGCGATGGTGCCCATCACGTACTGGACGTCTTGCGGGTACACATAGCGGCAGAATACCGCAATCTGCTGACTGTGAGTTTGCGGCTCGGGAAGCGCTAACAATCGCCTCACCTGAGCAGAGCAACGCAGCACTTGAGAGTCCGCCGACCACTCCCAATGGCCCAGTTGTGCAACCTGTTGTGCGCGCACCAAGCGCGCGCGACTGGCGCGCAACCTGGAGGCCACGCGCTTTGATTCCACCAAGTGTTCAAAGCGATAGCACAACACCCGAGGGCTGCAGGGGCACTCGAGAATATCGTCAGCGCCACTGGCGAACGCCCGCTGGATAAGATCCCCATCCAGCCCTTTGCCCGTCAGCACGAGAACCGTCGTATCCGAACCCGGCAATGCCGCTACCCGGCGGCACAACTGGATTGCGGCCTGCCGGGGCCACCCGGCCTCGGCCGCCTCCCGCGGACTGTGCAGACCAGCGCAGACCAGCACAACGTCCGGCTCAAACGCCAGATACTGATCCAGCGCCTGTGGCGCCGTGCCCGCGCACTGAACCAACGCCCCATGAGCAGACAATGCAACGATCATCTCATCGCTATCTGTCCCTTCAGATTGAACCGCCAGTATTCGTAAAGCTTTAGGCCGCGTGCCGTCCAACATCTACTCGAACTGCCTTGAGTAACGCTATCGTCCGCAGCTCGGCAGGCACTGATTTGCATTAGTGCGTCGCCGGTCGCTGGACAGGTGTCAGCTCATCTAACGGCAGCAGCGCTCGGATCTTTAGATATCACCTCGATTGCAGAACAGTAGGCACCGCCAACGATGCGCAACTGAGTATGATTCGCCCTGGACACGCACTAACCGAAAGGCCTGTTTGATGTATGATTGTTCGGCGGCGTTGTAGAACACTCCGTTTTCAATGGAACCCCAATGAAGCTCCAGCAACTGCGTTATTTGCTCGCGATCGTTGACAATGAACTAAACATTACAGCGGCCGCAGAGCGCCTTTACACCTCTCAACCCGGGGTCAGCAAGCAACTCAAGCTGCTGGAAGAAGAACTGGGCATTCAGGTTTTCACACGCCACGGCAAAAGCCTCGGGGATATCACTCCAGCCGGCAGTGAGGTGATCTCGCGGGCGCGCGTTATAATGCGTGAGGTGGAGAACATCCGACATCTGGCTGCTGACAGTCGCGAGCAGCAAACCGGGCGTCTGGCCATCGGCACCACCCACACCCAGGCCCGCTACGTACTGCCCCCGGTGATCAAACAATTTCGCGAACGCTACCCAGGGGTAACGTTGGACTTGCATCAGGGCACCTCAGAGCAGATCCAGCAACTAGCCAAGACGCGCGAGATAGATTTCGCCATTTCCAGCGCCACCTCGGCACCGATCATGTTTTCCGACATGACGGCGTTGCCGTGCTATCGCTGGGACCGCGTCGTGATCGCGCCCAACGACCATGAACTGGCGGCACTTGAAGGCCCGCTCACGCTGCAGGAGCTAGCGCGATTTCCGCTGATCACTTATGTGTTCAGCTTCGCGGGTGAGTCATCGCTTAAAAAAGCCTTCGCGCAGCAGCAACTAGAACCCGAGGTGGTGTTTACCGCCCGCGATGCCGATGTGATCAAAACCTATGTACGCATTGGCATGGGCGTGGGCATCGTTGCCAGCATGGCCCAGGACTGTGGGGAGCATGGTGATCTGGTAGCATTGGAGGCTACCAACTTGTTTCCGCGCTGTACGACGTGGTTGGGGTTTCCAACCGACACGGTGCTGCGACGATACATGTTCGACTTTATCGAATTGTTCGCGCCGCACCTGAGCCCCGAACTTACGGCACGCGCCGCCGAGATGCGACACCAAGCGGCCGTCGAGCAGCTGTTTGCCCACGTCGAATTACCAATAAAAGGCCGATGTGCTGAGACGGTGGCAACCACCGCTTGAACCCACGCTGTCGTGCGGGGCCGTTACCGCATCGGCGCCGAAGCTCCCGGTGATCCTGCCTGGCCGAAATCGATCTCGTGAATACCGCACTCGCGCAACAGACCAAAGAATCGGGTACTTTCCTCATCGCCTGCATCAACTAGGCGCGCAGTAGTATGCACATCACCGATTGAAATATAGCCCTGTTCCCACAGCGGATGGTAGGGCAGCTGATGCGCGCTCAGGTAACCATAAATATCCCGATCGCTCCAGTCCACGATGGGGTGCACTTTCCACCGACCATCCTGCCCCGAAACGATCGGCAGCCCGGCGCGTGTTGTGGCCTGTGTACGGCGCAATCCGGCGAACCAGGTGTTGGCACCCAGTTGTTTCAGTGCCCGCTCGAACGGCTGCACTTTGTTCTGCAGGTTGTACTGACGGATGCCCTGTGCGCCCTGCTCCCAACGTTTGCCAAAACGTGCCTCCTGCCAGGCTGGGCTTAGCTGCGGGCGAAAGATCTGCAGATTCAGATTCAACCGCGCGGTCAACTGATCGATAAACTGGTAAGTCTGGGCAAACAGGTAGCCCGTATCGATCAGAATCACCGGGATGTCCCGCCTCTGCCGGCTCACCATGTGCAGCATCACCGCCGACTGAGCACCGAAGCTTGAGGACATCACAAATGGGCCGGGGAGGTTCTCCAGCGCCCAGGATACGCGCAACGGCGCGCTCAATCCGCTCAGGTGTTCAGCGACGTGCCTGGCTGCCTCGTCAGGCGGTATTTGCGGTGCGCACACGGGTGATGGCGGCGAGCACTCCCGGCCGGCACTCATACCTGCGCCTCCTTATCATGGGCGGGCTGATTCCGCGCCGGCGACGCATCTGCAGACTTAGCGCTGGGGAGCCGTGCACGCGCGTGAAATTCTTGCCCAGAACGTACAGCCAACACAATGCCTGCACGCACGACGAAGTCGCCAAACGCCTCATTCGGCTGGCCTTCCACTGCGTAGCGGGCCAGGACCCCGTCCAGCGCGGCGAGTATCTGCGCTTGGTTTACGTTTTCCCTGTACAAGGTATTCAGGCGACGTCCGTCAGGCGAAGCGCCCAGATACAGGTTGTATCGGCCGGGCCCCTTGCCGACCAATCCGATCTCGCCTAGATACGGGCGTGCGCACCCGTTAGGGCAACCGGTCATCCGCGTGATAATCGGTTGATCTTCAATCCCGTGACGACGCATCAGCAATTCCAGTCGCGAGATGAAATCAGGCATGTAGCGCTCGGCCTCAGCCATCGCCTGACTGCATGTAGGGAAGGCCACGCAGGCGATAGACGCCGAGCGCAATCGCGACGGCGCAGGTGGGCCCAACACCTGCCGGGCGCGCAACACCTCAACCACGCGTTCACGTGCCTCGGCGTCAACGCCGGCAATGCTCAGATTCTGGTTCGGCGTGAGCCGAAACTCGCCAGTGTGAAATTGTGCCACCTCGCGCAGCGCCGTTCGCAACTGCATGGCGGGGGTATCGGCAACGCGTCCATTCTCGATGAACAAATTGTAGTTCCACTTGCCGTCCTCGCGAGGCGTCCAGCCGAATGCGTCCCCGGTGCTCGTCAAAACGAATTCCCTGGCGGGGGCCAGCGTGTAACCCAAACGCGCATGTAACTCTTGCACAAACGACGCCAACCCCATGCGATCGATGGTGTACTTCAAGCGCGCGTTCTTGCGATCGGCACGATTGCCAAAGTCCCGCTGCACCCCCACGACATGCTCAGCAACCTCCAACACCTGATCCAGGCCGGCAAAGCCGATCACGTCCGCCAGGCGTGGATAGGTACCAGGCTCGCCGTGGGTCATTCCCATGCCGCCGCCGACGGTCACGTTAAAGCCGAGCAGTTGCTCGTCCTCGATGATCGCGATAAATCCCAGATCGTGGGCAAACACATCCACATCGTTACTCGGCGGGATCACCAGCGCGGTTTTGAATTTGCGCGGCAGATAGGTGGGCCCGTAGATAGGCTCCTCGGAGCTGTGTGCCTTTTTTCCGTCTAACCAGATCTCGTGATACGCATTGCTGGCAGGCGTAAGGTGATCGCTAATCTTGCGGGTCCAGTCGAACACTTGTGCGTGCGCGGCGCTTGACTGCGGGTTCACCGTGCACATGACATTGCGGTTCACGTCGCCACAGGCCGCGATGGTATCCAGCAGGGTCGCATTGATATCCGCAATGCTTTGTTTGAGTTGGCGCTTGTCGATGCCGTGAAACTGAACGGCTTGCCGTGTGGTCAGGCGCAACGTGCCGTTGGCGTGACGGTCGGCCAAGTCATCCAGGCTAAGCCACTGTACTGGCGTGCACACCCCACCGGGCACCCGCACGCGCACCATAAAACTGTACAGCGGTTCCAGCAATGCGCGTTTTCGCTTCGCACGCACATCGCGGTCATCCTGCTGGTAGATGCCATGAAACTTGGACAACTGGGTATCCTCGTCGGCCAGCGCGCCTGTGAGGGGCGCGCGCAGGCTCTCAATCAGGCTACCACGCAGGTAATTACTGCGGGTCTTTATCCGCTCGACGTCGGACAGCTTCTGTGAGGGGGTATCGTTCACTGTAGGGTTCACTGTAGGGTTCATGTTGGCGCCTCTCAGTAGACGTCGCGCTGATAGCGCCCGTCGTGTTTTAACTGTTGCAGATACTCATCAGCCGCGGAAGCACTCATCGCCCCCTCACCTGCCACCACCGACAGCAATTGCTGATGCACATCCGAAGCCATGCGGCTGGCATCACCGCACACGTACAGGTGTGCCCCCTCCTGCAGCCAGGCGTACAAATCGCGCGCCTGCTCCGCCATGCGCTGCTGCACGTAAATCTTGTCAGCCTGATCGCGCGAGAATGCAACATCCATTCGTGTGAGCGCACCGCGACGCAGTCGCGCGAGCCATTCGGTCTGATACAGGAAATCGCTCGCGAAGTGCCGCGCACCAAAAAACAACCAACTGCGCCCGCGCGCACCCTGCGCTTCGCGATGCTCCACAAATGCACGGAACGGGGCGATACCGGTCCCGGGACCGATCATCACGATCGGCCGGTCGGTATCCTGCGGCAGACGAAAACGGCGATTGCTCTGAACATAAACCGGCGCGCTCGCCCCCTCCTCAACACGTCGCGCCAGAAAGCCGGAGGCGACGCCCTGGTGCTCAAAACCGAATGCCTCCCAGACCAGATTTGCCACCGTCACATGCACTTCGCCCGGCGTTGCGAGCGCACTTGAGGCGATCGAGTACTGCCGCGGGGTGAGACCTCTCAGCATCGCCAGCAACGCTGGCGCATCAATCGAGGCGGGCACCTCATGCAGCACATCAATGAGTTGGTGGGTGCGAAGGTACGCGCTTAAGTCCTTTGAGCGCTCGGACGCCAGCAGCCCCTGCAACCGCGATGACCCACTGTGTGCCGCCCACTGGGTGATGAAAGCGCGGTTAAGTTGGGTGAGTTCGTGCTCGTAGGTTAGAGCGCGTTTCAGACTCCGCGGCTCGCCACCTGGGCCGGGTACCTTACTCTGCAAGTCGAGCGCTAAAGTATCCGCGACGCGCTGCACTAGCGCGGGTGCGTTGGCCGGCAGCACGGCCAGCGCGTCACCCGGCTCGTAGTTCAAGCCGGAGCCCTCCAGCGAAAACTCCAGATGGCGCACATCCCAGCTCGATTGCTCGTCTGTGAGGCGCCGCCGGCCCAACAGCTTGGCGGCGAACGGATGTTTTCGATCGTAGCGGGACGTTGCGCTGTGCACCATCTGCAGTGGCGCAGGCCCTGCCGGGAGTACAGATGCCGGCGTTGCTTGCAACCTTGGCTTCAAGGTTTCAGCCTTCTGCGCTAACGCCATCACCCAACCCTGCGCGGGATCCTCAAAATCCACATCGCAGTCTACCCGCTCGAGCAGCCGGGTGGCGCCGAGCGCTGACAAACGATCATCAAACTCCCGACCTGTCTGACAGAAATTCTCGTAGCTACTATCGCCCAGTGCGAGTACAGCATAACCAACCCCGCTGAGATCCGGCGCGCGCGAGCTGGCTAGAAACTCATGCAATTCCTGCGCATCGTCAGGCGCATCGCCCTCCCCATGCGTGCTCACCACTAGTAACAGCTGGCGCTCGCGAGCCAACTGCCGAGGCTGATAGTCGGCCATGCTAGCGAGCGTGCTCGCCAGGCCACGCTCGCCCAGTCGTGCATGCAGATCGCCTGCCACCTGCTCAGCATTGCCGGTTTGCGAACCGTACAACACGGTGAACGCAGGGCTCTGTGGTGTAGCGCTCACCGCCCCTGGCAGTGGCATCGCCGCGGCGGGAGCCACGGTCTCGGGCCACGCGGCAACCGGCGCACGCACGACGGGCTCCTGCGCCGCAAGCCCGGCAATGTAGCCGCTCACCCATTGCATCTGATCGCTCGACAATTGCGCGAGCATTGCGCTCAGCTCGTGCGCTTGCGCGGCGGGCAACGGCCCGACATCACCGATAATCACTCTGCCTGGCGTTGCCACGAGGGGCTCCTTCTCACGGTTAGTACTGTGAAAAGCCACTGTACGCAGGGCCGGCACGGGACGGAACGTATTTGTTGTTATCGCCTTATAACCGCACGCGATAACGCTGTCGCGCGCGCTGCAAGCGGTTAGTTTTTATTGAGTTATCCGTGCGCGTTGGCGGCTTGGTCGGAGCTACGCCGCACGACACTGCTTCGGCAACGGATCAGGCCGCGCTCAATCAGTGCCTCGGGATCTTCCTGGATGGCGCTGTACAGTTCATCACCGTGCAACTTGCTGCTGCTGGCCTCGAACCCAACGTACGCGTTACGCATATCCTTTGCAGCGTACATTGCACGATCGGCAACACCCAGCACTTGCTCCCAGTTGAGTAACTCTACGCCATCGGCAACAAATGGGTAAGAGGCATAGCCGATACTGCAACTGGTGCGCGCCATCGCGCCGTTCTCCAATTGCGTCGTCAACTGCGATATGGTCGTGCAGATGCGTTGAGCTAGTGCCTCGGCTTCCTCCGGTGTGGTGCGTCTGGCCGCGACCAGGAATTCGTCACCACCCCAGCGGATCGTGAAGTCTGAGCTGCGGCAGGCGCCATCAAGCGCACGGCTGATATCAATCAGCAACTGATCGCCAGCGGCGTGCCCGTGGCCATCATTGATTGGTTTGAAGTGATCCAGATCAATCATCAGGAAAACAAGCTGCTGCAGATCCGCCCCGGGTTCGGCCTCGCGCTCACGCGTGACCAGCGCGATATCACGTGCCACTTCTTCAAACAAGTAGCGGCGATTGCGCAAACCGGTTAGCGGATCGGTAAAACTGGCCTCCTGCAGCCGGTCGTTAAGCAAATGCAACTCATCGTTGCTGCGCTGGAGATCTTCTGTGCGCTCCTGCACTTTGGTTTCCAGCCGCGCGCTGTATTGCTCCTCGCGGCGCAGACGCATATGCGGCACTCGCATAATCATAAACACAGCAAACAGCCCCACCACCGAGTACACCAGATAGGCCCACCACGTGCGCCATGGCGCCGGCTCCACGGTAACTGCGACATCCAGCGCCTCGTTGTTCCACACGCCATCGCTGTTAGAGGCACGCACACGAAAGCGATAGTGACCGGCGTCCAGGTTAGTGTACGTCACCCGGCGGCGACCTTCGGCAGGCACCCACTCACCGTCAAACCCCTCAAGTCGGTAAGCATAGTTGTTGCGAATGGGCGCGGCAAAGTCCAGTGCCGCAAACTCAAAGGTCACCACATCGTCGCGATGCCCAAGCGTCAGTGAATCGAAAAGCTCCAGTGGTTGCTCTGTCTTCACCGGGGTGTTGAGCACCGACACGGCGGTGAGCACCACCGGCGGCGGTGATTGGTTAACATCCAGGGCACGCGGATCAAACAGGTTAAACCCGTTGGCCCCGCCGAACGCCAACTTGCCAGCGCGGGTGCGAAAGTGGGCGCCGAAGTTAAACTCGCCTTTTTGCAGCCCGTGCTCGCGGTGATAGTTCTTGACCTGCCCGGTAGAGGGATCGTAGCGTGACAAACCGTGGTTGGTGCTAAGCCACAAATTGCCCCGCTCGTCCGGGCGAATGCCGTAGATAACATCGTTGTCCAAACCGTCGGCGGAAGACAGATTGTCAAAATACACGCCACGCGGACCACGCACCATACGGTCCAGCCCTGCACGCGTACCTACCCACAGGGTGCCGTCCCCATCCACATGCAGGGCATACACTGTGTCTGCGCTGAGGCTCGTCACATCCGCCGGATCGTGACGCAAGTGCGCCCATTGCTGTCCGTCGCGCTCCAGGTAGTTAAGACCGCCCGAATCGGTGCCGACCCACAAAGTACCTTCGGTATCTTCGAGTAATGCGGTCGCCCGCATGCTGGAGAGCGAGTGCTCGTCCTGCGGGTCGTGGCGATGTACCTCGAAGGTCTCGGTGCGCGGATCGAAGCGACTAACGCCACCACCAAAAGTGCCCGCCCAAATATAACCACGATGGTCTTCGTACAATCCCATAATGCCGTTGGCGCCCAGCGCATGCGGCTTGGCATCGTCGGCCTTGAACACACTCACCTGATCTTCACCGTCCGGCTCGGAGGCGCGAGTAATCCGATTCAGCCCGCCCGCCAACGTGCCTGCCCACAGCTGCCCCTGGCGATCGAACAACAACGCCATAATCCGGTTGTCGCTAAGTTGATCGTGGGTGTAGGGCTCAAACGCAGATACCCCATCGCCGGGCATCCCGGACATGTGTAACCGACCAAAGCCGCCGCCGAAACTGCCCACCCAGAGGTCGCCGTTAGCGTCCTCGGCAAAGGAGGTCACGTTCCGCGAACCCTCGCCGCCGCCCAGTGCGTCCAGGCGATAGTGCCCCAACGACCAGGCGCGTGGATTCCATTTGGCGACACCGCCCGAGTTGGTGCCGATCCATAAAATGCCAGCGGCATCCTGGCGTACCTGCACAATATGACTGTCCGGCAAACTAAACTGATCGGCCGGATCGGCACGGTAAATGCTAAACGTGCCGTCACCGTCATGAAACAGGTTCAGGCCTCGTGCGGTGCCCACCCAAAGACGCCCGTAATTGTCTTCAAATATGGTGCGCACACGGTCATGGCTCAGGCTACTCGGGTCGTTGGGGTCGTGCACGAAACGGGTAATTTCCCCTGTGCCCGGATCCAGTCGATTGAGCCCTTTGCGGGTGCCGATCCAAAAGATGCCAGCGCTGTCCTCCACGATGGCGCGCACCCGGTTATCACTCAACGACTGATCGTTGTCCGGATCGAAGACGTACTGGCGGATCTGCCCGGTGGATGGGTCCAGCCAGTTCAAACCCTGGTTGGTGCCCACCCACAGTCGACCAAGGCGGTCGATGTGCACGGCGTACACTTCATCGCTACTCAACGTTTGCGGGTCGCCCGGCGTGTGCCGGTACTGCTGCATCACCCGACGGCTGGCGATATCAACCTGGTTGAGTCCGTTACGTAACGTGCCCGCCCACAACACACCATCCTGACCGACGGCAAGCGCACGCACCGCATTGCCAGAAAGGCTCAGGGCGTCGCTTTGCGGATCCGCCCGCAGCGCTGCGAACTGGCGTGATTCACGCCCCCAGTGCACAAGCCCGCCGCCATCGGTGCCAATCCACATATCACCGGTGGCATCCTCGGCCAACGCCATAATGTAATCGTTAGGCAATGAGTTGGTGTCGCGCCGGTCCTGTTTGTATTGCACGAACTCATAACCATCGTAGCGGTTGAGCCCATCCTCAGTACCAAACCAGACAAAGCCCGCAGAATCTTGATGAATACTAAGGACGGTGCTTTGGGACAGCCCGTCGTCCAGTGACAATGCTTCAAACCGGATGGGTTTTCCGCTCTGAGTCGCCGCGCTGGCCAACGTACCAAAACTGACCCACGCCGCACTCACAAGCGCGATGGTGCAATACAGCCACAGGCGTTGCGCCGGCCGCCTCAAATGATCGATCCTTCACACATCCGTGTGCACACTGGTTGACTAAGCTCCTGCATATTGGCGTACGATGTCCGCCACTTAAGACTCCTAAGTGGACCACACCTCGGGCGTCCGCCCGCGATACCGAATCACAAATTCGCCACGACCAGTAGCGCAGGCGGTGAGCACCGCCTGAAATCGTGAACTACGACACCCCTATGCTCGCCCCGTTATTCACTCGCTTTTACCTAACGTACGCGGCCACGGGCTCGTCCGAGGCCAGCGCCACGCAACGCTCGCCCCGAGCCTGCCGCTCAAACAACTCAAGCATCTGCGCGGCGGGTAGTGGCCGGCTCAACCAAAATCCCTGCACCTCGTCACAACCAAGCGCACGCAGGTGCTCAAGCTGGGCCAGCGACTCTACGCCCTCAGCCATCACTTTCAGCCCAAACGCTCGCGCTATCGCCGAGGCTGCTGTGCAGATTGATGCGGCTTGCGCACCGGACTCAAGGCAGGTGACAAAGGAGCGATCAATCTTCACCGCCTTCAGAGGCAGCGAGTAGAACTCCCGCAGCGAGGAATATCCGGTACCAAAACTGTCCAGTGTGATACCAACACCCGCCTGTTGTATTGTCGAGAGCTGCGTGTGCCCACCTCGAACTTTGAGCAGCATCTTCTCGGTGAGTTCAAGCTCCAGGCACTCGCCGGGTAGATCAAGCTCCTGCAATAAATTCAGTACTCGCTGGCTTAGCTGATCACAAGACAACTGTTGGCGCGCCAGATTCACCGACACCCGCTCTGAGCAATGCCCGCTCGCGCGCCAGCTGCGTAGTTGCTCACAGGCCTTGCGTAACACCCAGTTGCCTATGCTCTGCAGCAAGCCGGTGGATTCGGCCAGGGGGATCAACTCTTCCAACGGCACAAAGCCGCGCACCGGATGCTCCCAACGCAGCAGCGCATCAACCGCCACTAAGCGCAAGTCTGGTAAAGAAAAACGCGGCTGATAATGCAGATCCAGCTGCTCGTGCTCCATTGCCCAGCGCAGTTCTGATCCCAGGTCCAGGCGCTTCTCCGCGCGCATGGGAATAGTGTCGGAGTAAAATTTCTGGCCATGTGTGGCGTGCATTCGCGCCTCAGCCACGGCGGCGGTCGCCGCTTTTACCAGGCTGTCCGCATCCCGTGCGTCCTTGGGGTACAGGGCAATGCCGACCGATGGCGTTAGACGGATCTGCTGCCCCATCACATTGAAGTAATGCATAAACGCGGCGCGTGCCCGCGCAGCCACATCGCCGGCATACTCACGCCGGTCGACGTCCGTCAGGATGACACCGAACCCCGCGCCGCCAATGGCCGCCGCCCGGCGGGCGTCAACGCCGCGCCCGACCGCGCTCACGTGGTCGCACGCGCGCAGGCAGTCTTTCAACCGCACAGCAACTTCACTCAGCAGCGCGTCAGCGACATCTCGGCCGAAGGTCTGAAACACGTTCGCAAAATCGTCGATGTCGATATGTAGCACGGCCAGGGCGCGCTCTTTGAGGTGTGCCTGCCCGATACAATCTGAGAGTTGTTCGATAAACCGCTCACGCGTGGGCAAACCCGTGGCTGGATCCACACGAGTGCCATGCGTCGCGCCTTGCACGCCCGCCTGGGTGATGTCACGCAGCACCATCAGCACCTGCTCACGGCCGAATACGCGAATACGAACCTCGTAGCGACGATCGTTGGCATCGTCGGCCCGCGCCTCATCGAACAGTGCCAGTCGGGTCGTCTGCGATTGCCGTGCGGTCAACGTGCGCCGTATCAAGCGCATCACGTCGTCCGCCTTCTCTGGCCACAGCTGCTTCAGGCTGATACCGGCGCTAGCCTCGCGCAGCGGGCCGTACTTGTCGGATTGTGCACCCAGGCGAGCTTGTATCAAACCACGGCGGTCCACCAGCAACACCGTGTCCGGTAAGGTTTGCAGAATACGTTCGTGATCAATCCGCGCGGAGCGGGTGTTGCGCAGCACAGGGGTGCCATCCTTGGGGTCTGACTGTGAACGGCAAGCTTAACCATGCCCGTGCGGCATAACCTGCGACCAAGTCTAGCTTTAAGCTCCTGCACCTGACTCAGCGTTGGGCACGCCTTAGCCAGTCTGATACCACCTCGCCTACACGTTCGGCATACCCGGCGGCGCGACGATGGTGAAGATCAAACATAACGCTGTTCTGGCCAAGGTGATGCGCGTTGACGCAAGGACGTTCGGGCGCACAGGCTGCAAAGGCCTGCTCACGGTACAACTCGGGACACACCCCACTGCCCGCGTCAATGCCCTGGCGCGCCAGCGCCAGCAGTAGGCGGTCACGGTGATAACCGGGGCGCAGCGCGCGCGGATCCAACGCGATATAGGTGCGATACCACGCGGGCTGCATGCGGGCTTGATCCAAACGTGGGACCAAAACGCCGGGCTGCTCGCGGAGCGTGTCGCGCAGTGTTTGTGCATACTGCTGGCGAACGGCCAGGCGCGCATCCAACTCCGCCAGACCCACGCGCCCCAGCGCGGATTGCAGCTCGGTCAGCCGCGCGTTGGTCCCGGCGCTGGTATGCAACCACCGGTAAGTGGATGCCTTGCCAGCTTCGGCGGGCGCTGCCAATAATGCGGGCGATTTACCGTGATCTCTGAGCGCAAGCAACGTCTGCGCCAGTGCATCGTCGTTGGTGCTTAGCATGCCGCCTTCGCCGCCAGTCGTAATTATTTTGTCCTGGCAAAAAGAAAACGCACCAAGATCGCCATGCCCACCGACCGGGCGCCCTTCAAAGCACGCACCGTGCGCCTGCGCACAATCTTCAATCAGTGCAACATTATTCGCCTCGCAGAGCGCAGACAGCGCTGCCATTTCGCACGGCCAGCCACCAATATGCACACACAGCACTGCGCGCGTACGCGGCCCAAGCAAGGGCGCCACATCTTCAGCTCGAAGGTTCCCGGTCACCGGGTCCACATCCGCAAACACCGGACGCGCGCCACACATCACGGCGGCGGACGCACAGGCCACAAACCCGCGCGCAGGCACAATGACCTCATCCCCTGCGCCTGCCTTGCAAGCACGCAGCGCCAGCTCCAAGGCGACGGTGCCATTGCTGAGCGCCAGCGCATGTCGGACATCCATACGGGCCGAGAACTCCTGCTCGAAGGCCGGCCCCTCGACGCCGCCGCGGTAATTCACCCTGCCGCTGCGCAGCACCCGGCTCACCGCCTCAAGATGCGCCTGACCAAACCACGGCCAGCGGTGCTCGCCGCTTTCCGGCTCATCGCTCACATGCAACTCATCACTCAAGTGGGCTATCGCAGCCGATAGTCCAGCGGCGGATCGCGGTCGCCCAGTAACGGGGTGTAGTCATAGTCGCCCACGCGTTGCTCGAACTCTGCTTGAATCTCCTTGAGCAATTGCGGCTGGGTATACAGGTCCATTGCCGTCAACACCATCGTCTTGGTGGCCAGTTGCATGCCTTTGATCCCGATACTGGTTCCACCCGCGGCAATCGCCTGCCAGGTGTGTGCATTGGTGCCCGCCACCCAGGTAGCAGTCCGTAACTCTGCCGTTGGTGTCGTCCAGCTTACATCGCCAACGTCGGTGGAGCCCTGCGACATCTTACTGGTGAACGGTTGTACTTGCGCTTCGCTGCCGAGGCCCAGATCGGGGCTATTTAACGTCTCGTACACCTCGCCAGCGAAGCTGCGCTCCTGCGCGGTGTAGGCAATGCCGCCGATCTGCGCCAGCCGCTGATACATCGCACGGGCGAGCCGCTCGTTGGGGAGTAAGGAGAGGTTGCCGTGCATAATCTCCGCATCCACCGAGGTGCCCGTGCCCATGGCGGCGCCCTGCGCGGCCAGCGCCACCCGCTGCCAGATGCGCTGCAGTTCTCGCGCATCTGGATGACGCACGTAGTAATAAACCTCCGCGTTGTCCGGCACCACATTCGGCGCCAACCCGCCGGCAGTAATCACATAGTGAATACGTGTTTGTTGCGGTACATGCTCACGCATAAGGTTCACCATATGATTGAACGCTTCCACCCCGTCCAACGCGGAACGCGCCTTTTCAGGCGCCTGCGCAGCGTGCGCCGACACGCCGGAAAAGCGAAAAATTGCTGAACGATTGGCGAGTGAGGTTCGCGCGCTTGCCTCATTACGGTCGCCTGGGTGCCAAGTGAGACTGGCGGACACATCGTCGAACAAGCCGTCACGCACCATGTAGACCTTGCCCGAACCGCCCTCCTCGGCCGGTGTGCCGTACACCCGCACAGTGCCAGCCTGCCCGGATTCGGCTAACCACTCGGCGAGCACAATGCCGGCCGATACCGACGCGGTTCCCAGCAGGTGGTGGCCACAGGCGTGGCCACTGTCGTGCTCTGGCGATACCTGCCGGTGCGGGACCGGCGACTGACTAATGCCAGGCAAGGCGTCAAACTCAGCGAGTAACGCGATCACCGGTTGCCCACGCCCGTACTCGGCAACAAACGCGGTGGGCAGCCCGGCAACGGGAAATTGCAGACGAAAGCCTGCCTGTTCCAGCGCCTGGCGCAGTAGCTCGCTGCTGCGCTGCTCGAGATACCCCAGTTCAGCCAAATCGTAGATCTGCATCGCCAACTCGCCATCGGCCGAGGCACGCGCCTGCACCGCATTGAGCAGTTCAGCGGCGCCGGCACCTGCCGGTGGTGTAGCTTTGCGCGCGTGCGCAACCCCTGCGCCTAACAGTACGACCATCGCCAGTGCTCCGGCGATCGCCCTAACCGATAAAAAATGTCGTCGCATGTTGTTATCCTCGTTGGCGATTCGCGCCGATGCCCGCTTTGTCGCACAATGCGTGCGGGCTGACAAGCACTATCGGTCGGCGGAGAGCGGGACATGGAGTTTTTACAAACTACCGGCGGCCAGGGGCTGATGCTGACTTGCATCGGCGTGCTCGCAGGGTGGATTAACGTGATGGCTGGCGGGGGCTCGCTACTGAGCGTGCCTGCGATGGTGTTTATGGGCTTGCCAGGACCGGTGGCCAACGGCACCAACCGCATCGCGATTGTCGCTCAGAACATCGTGGCAGTCCTCACCTTCTGGCGCTCGGGAATCTCCGATCTGCGCCTGAGCGTGACACTGGCGTTGGCCTCATTACCCGGCGCGATCGCCGGCGCATTGATCGGCGTCCACCTGGATGGCCCTTGGTTCCGGCGGGTGCTGGCATTGATTATGCTTGGGGTTTTTCTGCTGATGGTAACAGGGAAAAAACCCGCGGTGGACCCAACACACAGCACGGGTCAGCCGCAACGTCTGCTGGCCGGGCATCTGTGCATGTTGGGGGCAGGTTTCTGGGGCGGTTTTATCCATATAGGCGTCGGCTTTATCCTGATGCCGATCCTGCATCGGGTCATGCATCTGGACTTGGTCCGCGTCAATATGCACAAGTGTTTTATTGTGCTCGTTTACTCAGTAGTCGCTTTAGGTATCTACGCGGCGACGGTGCGCATCGAATGGCTGCTGGGCGCATTCTTAGCGTTGGGCAACGCCATCGGCGGCTGGTTGGGCGCGCGCTCCACCATTACGCGCGGTGAGCAACTGATCCGATGGGTGTTTAACGCCGTACTTGTGCTCTTCGTCATCAAGTTGATGTGGCCGTAGCGCGCAGATTACGCGAACTGCTGGGGTGTATATGGTACCAGCTCGAAGATCTCGCCCTGCTCGTGACGGGTTTTTATCTGCCGCCACCAGTGCGCGGTAAGCAAGTCTGAGTGGGCAGCCATGAAAGCCTCGCGCAATGGCCCGTCGAAGCCTAGGAAAGAACTAAACTGCTCTGGGAAAATATCGTTTTCCGCCACGTAAAACCACTCCCCGCCACGCATCTCATCCTCCTCGTACTGCGGCTGCACCATGTCGCGAAAATTGCACTCGGTAACTAGACACAACTCATCATAATCGTAGAAAATCACTCGGCCATGTCCGCTGACACCAAAGTTCTTTAGCAACAGATCGCCCGGGAAAATATTCGCAGCAGCCAGATCGCGAATGGCCTGCCCGTACTCAAGCACTGCCGCAATGGCCTGCTCTTTGCTGGCCTCGCGCAGATACTGATTAAGCGGAATCAGCCGCCGTTCCACGTAGGCATGGCGAATGAGCACGGAGCCGTCCGGCTCAACACTCACGGTATTGCCGGCCTCTTTTACCAATTCATCCAGCAGCCCGGGGTGGAAACGCTCACGCGGGAACTTCAGTCGCTTGAACTCCTGTGCCTCCACCAAGCGCCCCACCCGATCGCGAGTGAACACCAGATGGTATTTTTCCAGCACGTCTTCGCGCACGGTTGTTTTAGGATAAGCGAACTGATCACGGATAACCTTCAGCACACCATCGTAGGAGGGCAGCGTAAACACGATCATGACCATCCCGCGATCCAGCGCAACATCTTCGAATTTCTCGGTGGTCACTTGCAAGCGATGCATGATGTCGCGATAGCGTTGGGTTTTGGCCTGCTTGGCGCGCCCCAGCATGGTAAACAGTTCCATCGGGTTTTTTAGCGGCAACATTGATTTGAGAAACACTGCCAGACTGGTCACGTTCTCTTCATCCACGTGGAAGTAAGAGCGCGCAAAGCCGAAAATCGTGCTGATGTGATACTCATCCATAACCACCGCATCCAGCACGATACCGTCCTCGGTATTCTTCAGCGCGATGATAATCGGCTCGCTGCGTCGCCCCAGCCGCACCCGACCCACTAGATAGGCGCGCGTATCCCGAAAAAATACCGAGCGAATCATGTCCACCCGGCTGACGCGCCCCTCATCCTCGCTCGAGAATCGCCGGGCAACCGCCCGCGCCAGCTGCTCACCACTCGCGCCGATATCCCGGTAGGTCACCGCAAATGAGTAGTCGGCCAGCAGTATGGTAAACAAGTGGGTCAGCAGGCCGTCGCGGGTGTAGCTGTTCAGTTGCAGCGATTGAGCCAGCGCTGCCATAGGCCTGGCGCGGTCGTCGTTAAACAAACAAGCGGTGCTGGCATCCGCACGGTCAAACATCCGTCGGACCACCGAGTTAAAGTAGGTGCGGGTAAACTCAACGTCCCGGTAACTGTGGACGATTTGCGCATAACGCGCTTTTACTTCCTGCCAGAACGCGGGCACCGGCGGCGCCGGCCCCAGCTCTTCGCGCATTCTGGCCACGGTGGCGTTGACGCACTTGTCCCACAGCTCTATCCGTTCCACCGCGTCCAGTTGGCTTTGCGCCCATTCCCGCCGCTCGAAGCGGAATTTTGCGCGCTGGGTAATCGATCGGAACTCGGAGTTGTAGCTGACAAAATCAAAACACACATCATAGGCAACCTGCTTGACCAGCTCTTGCGGCCAACTCTGCCCCTGCCCCTGCTGCGCCACTGAGTCCCTCCCCGGTTCAATGCAAGACACTGCGCGATTCCGTTCGTTTGGTACTCAGCTTACTTCAAGCGCCCCTACCAGCGCTCGCCGGATCGGTTTCCAACTAAACTATCCAGCCCCGGGCCACGTGAGTGCAGGCGTAAGGCCCGCGGCGAACGCGCTTTAGATACGCGGCGATCACCTTAGTACGTTTGAGGTTCAATGCGCTTGGCCAAGCACCGTGCCGTGGCGCGCACGCAACGCCATCGGCCCGATACCTAACTGGCCGAGGAATCGGAATTCTCCACAGAGCCGTGTACTGTACCGCTATTGTTTGTCACTTACGTGGAGCTCCTATGCCCTCACTCTCATCCTTTGCCACCGGCTGCGCACTGCTGGGCTTGCTCAGTACGCCATTGCTGGCAGACGAGCTGAACGTTGACGACGCTGTCGGCCCTTACACACTGTGGACCTACCACAACGAAGACACGGGCGAGCGGGTGACCCTGATTGACGTGGACGATGATGTCTACGGCATCAACGGGCGTGAGGAGGACGCGGCACTGCTCTCGGACCGCGCCGCAGAAAAAGCCCTTCGTCACCTGGACCAGCAGTTGGAAAATCAAACAGTGGCCGTGGTGGAGGTGGACAAAGGCGCAACCGACGGGCTGGACATCCAGGCCCAAGGTGAGGACGGTGAAGAGGTGAGGATCGTCATCGGCAACAGCATCGTGCTGGTCGGCGGCAGCGACGGCGAGAACAACTTCAGTTTCTCATTCGGTGAGAATGATGCCGGGCACACTGCCAAGGCCCATAAAGCCTCGCCCGCTGTGCGTATTCACGCGGATGCCGATCATCAGCAGGAAGGCGGTCTGGTGATCGTGCGCGGCGCCACCCGCGAAGAAGCGCGAGATTTTGTGGACGAGCTGGATGAGATTCCGGCACGCGTGCGGCGCGAACTGGCAAACGCCGCGGGCCTATAGGCGACATCCCGCAGTCGTCCGATCCAGGGGCCTGCGCGCAACAGGCCCACAGCGCGCCGTACGCCGGGCGGTTACCACCTCGTTATCTAGCACCCAGCGCGTGCGCCTCCACCTGCGCCCAGACGCGCATCAGGTTGCCGCCCATAATGGCGGCGATCTGCGCCTCGCTGTATCCGCGCTGCAGCAGACCATCAATCAGGTTGGGATAGCTGGCGGCGTCCTTCAGCCCGACCGGCAGCGAATCGCCGACGCCATCGTAGTCCGAACCAATCCCCACGTATTCAACGCCCACCAAGTTCACCACGTGGTCGAAGTGCACCAGCACATCCTCCAGACCCGCGAACGGGAAGGGGAGTACTTCTTTGTACTGCTCGGTAAACGCTTCGACCGCTGGATCGCTGGAGTCGGTGTAGCCGTTGTCTTGCATAAACCGTTTGCGCTTCTCGCTTAACAGTTGCTGATACTCATGCGACACCTGGCTGACGAAGGTCGAGCCAAAGTTAATCTGCAACACACCGCCTTTGGCAGCCAGCGCGCGAATCAACTCATCGCTCATGTTCCGCTCCCAGTCGGTGGTGAAGCGGCGGACCGAGGAATGCGAAGCAATCACCGGCACGACGCTCAGGCCAATGGCCTGCTCGGCCGCCGCATCTGACAGGTGCGAGACGTCAATCATGATGCCGAGACGGTTCATGTCCGCCACCAATTCTTTGCCAAAGGGGCTCAGGCCACCCCACAAACGATGCTCATCGTAAGAGGAATCGCTGATGTGGTTGGCCTTGGAGTGGGCCAGGGTGATGTAGCGGATGCCGCGATCGAAAAAGTGCTGCAGGTTAGCCAGATCGCCCTCAATCGGCGTCCCGTTCTCCATCCCCATCGCCAGTGACATGCGCCCGGCCTGGAAGTTTCGCTGCACGTCCCGCGTGCTGTACGCGAGCGCGAATCGGTCGGGCGCACGCCCGACCATCGCCTCAACCGAATCAATCAGTTTGTTCGCCAACGCGTTGCCGCCACCTGTGGCCTCCAGGCTCGCCGGAATATAGATGGACATAAAGGGCACGTCCAGGCCACCGGCCTGCGCACGTGGGAAATCAAAGTCCCCACTTTCCGTGGCATTGGTGACGTCCGCCCACTCATCCTCCAGCCGATATGGCACGTCGATATGCGTATCCACCAGCAGGTACTTACTGGCGATATCCAGCGCCTGCTGCGAGGGCTGCGCCAGCACCGGCAGACTTACCAGCACGGCCAAGGCGCCCGACCCGAGACGTTTGGTTGTGCGCCCCAGCACGGCGGGAGGCAAATGCGCGCATTCGCGCCCAGACAGAGAATTCATGAATGGCACAGATCACTCCTCAGCTCAAAGATCAGTACGGGGTGCTTCGCACAGCGCCCCATCGGCGGGCAAAGCGCAGCCAGCGCACACCCTAGCCCGGATAACGGCCGATTGCACGCGGCCACCGCCTGCCCCGTGGCGCCTGCTCCGCAGCGGCGCTGCCGGCGGAGCCCCCCCCTTCGCGTGGGTGGCGGTTGATCGCAGCCCGCCGTGGGCATACGCCCCGCCGGATGCTTGCCGCGACGGCTGCGGATACAAATGTGTCCTTCCGGAAACACTTCGGAAACCACTTGCCCGTGAATTTGGCGCAAGCTGCGTCTGCGATTGCAGACCGCTCAAGCTGTTCACACAACTCAGGCGAGGCTGGACGGAATTTTGGGGCCGTTGCTGTCGGGACGTAACGACAGGCGGATAGACATAACGGGCGCGTCAGCACCTGTTCAAACATTCCGGTACCATGACCGACCCTGAGAAACAGCGGAGGCGTCTGCATGTCGTTGTATCCAGTAACACACTACTCTCTACATAAACCTACTCTCTAATATACAAGGGGTCCGGGGATGAAAAATCCGCTACAGATAACCGCGATACGCGGGCTTGCGCTGACGGCGCTGGCCACCGCGTGCGCTATCGCTACACCTGCGCTCGCGCAGGAGGCGTCGGTAGGTAAGGTCACACGTGTTGATCACACCTCCAAATCGCTGGCAGAGCTGTCTGCCATGCTGCCCGCGCCGGAGCGCCGCGGCACCACCTACGAAATTCCTAACCAGCTGGAACGCGTCTTCAAAGACCCGAACCGGGCGGTTGATGTAGAAGATCCCCTGGCGGCACGCGGCCACAACCCCACGCGCGCTCCTGGCCTGGTCGCCAGTTTCGCCGGTCCCTCCAGTGACGACAACCAGGCTGTTATCGGCGGGCGCGTACAGCCGCCGGACACCAATGGCGATGTGGGCATGGTCCACGCCGTGTCTTACGTGAACCTGGTCTGGCGTGTATCCAACAAAGATGGCAGCAACCCGCAGGGTCCGTTTGCCGGCAACACCTTCTGGGCAGGCTTTGGTGGCCCTTGCCAGACCAACAACTCTGGCGACCCGATTGTGATCTACGATCACGAAGCCGGCCGCTGGGTATTCAGTCAATTCGCCCCGTTTGATGGTGTGCAGTGTTTTGCCATCTCTGACGGCGAAGACCCGACCAGCGGTTACACCCGCTTCGAGTTTACCGTTGAGCCTAACGCGTTCAACGATTACCCCAAAATTGGCATGTGGGTAAGCGCCGATGGCAGCCAGAGCGCCTACACCTACACCGGTCGTAACTTCACCCCGCAATCGAACCCGTTCCAGTCGCGTGACATCACCGCGGTTCTGTTCGATCGCGACGACATGCTAGGCGCCAGCCCAGGATCAGCCGGTTTCACCACCGTTGCCCTGCCCGGCGGTTTCAGCCAGTACGATGGCATCCAGCCCGGTCACGTTGAAAACGGCTCGCTCGCACCGGGCGGCGCGTGCCCGCTGTTTACCGTTGCTCAGGCGCCCTCTACCTACCGCTTCTTCGAGTTCTGCGAGAACTTCCCTGCGGCCGGTAGCTTTAGCAGTCTGCCCAACCTGAGCGTGCCTAACTTTGACGACAACCTGGGCAATGTTTCGGTACCGGGTGGCTCCTCACTGGACACGTTGGCCTTCTTCACCATGTACCGTGCAGCGCACTCTGACATCGGTGGCGAGCATCAGCTGGCTGTCGCTCACACCGTGGACGCGGGTGGCGATCGTGCCGGCATGCGCTGGGCGATTCTGGACGTGGACAACTACAACGCGATCAGCATCATCGACACCGGCACTTATGCGCCGAATGATGGCCGTGAGCGCTGGATGGGTTCGGTGACGCTGGATCAGAACGGTAACCTTGGCATGGGCTACACCCGCGCCGCCAACAACGAGTTCCCGTCGGTTTATGTTACCGGCCGCGAAGTTGGCGATCCCGCAGGCACCCTGCAGAACGAAACGGCTTGTGTGGTTGGCACGGGCGCGCAGACCGGTGGCGGTCGTTGGGGTGATTACTCCAGCACCAGTCTCGATCCGGAGGACCAGTGCACCTTCTACTCCTTCCAGGAGTATGTCGTACAGACCGGCAGCTTCGAGTGGAACACCCGCGTGTGTGCCTTCAACTTCCCGAGCTGTGGCGATGACCCACCGCCGGTAGATGAGTACACCCTGGGCCAAGCCAGCCCCGGCGTTGCCGGCCAGGTAAATACCTGGGGCAGCACCGATGGCAGCGCCAACACGCTGCAGCTGCTGTACTTCGGTTTCAGCACTGGCTCCACTGCGGTAAGCGTGGGCAGTTGCTCGGTCAATGTCGGCCTGTCCAATGCGCGCATCATTGGCTCTGGCACCGGCAACGGCAATGGCGACGCTACCTTCTCGCGTAACATTCCGGGCGGTATCGCCGGGCGTGTGGTGAGCTTCCAGGCACTTGATCTGGCCAGCTGCGATCTGAGTAACATCAGCACCACCACGTTCTAAGCGCGTGTAGTACGAGCAAAGGGGCCCTCATCGCGAGGGCCTCTTTGTTTTTTTATCCACCATTCTTACCGAGAGGCTCCCCCAGCGTGAACCGCAAACGCCTTCCCTCACTCTGCGCTCCCCTGCTGTGCTTGTTGGTATTATGGCTGCCGCTTAGCAGTTTCGCAGCGCGCCCCATCTTGCCACCACTCACCGAGCTGACCCGTCAACAAACCCATGTCATGGCCGCGCGTGCGCTGGCCCGTGGGCCAGGCAGCAGCGTGGTATTTGAATGCGTGGAAAACCTCACTGGGCAAAGTGATGCCCGAATGAGCATCCGCACAGACGCGCAAACCCTAGCTGATATTGAGTTGGGCCAAACGTATGTGCTGGCGCATTCCAACGTCATCAGCAATCCGCAGCGACGCGAGGAAAAGCTCATCGACCCGAAGGGCTCGCGTATCGTCAGCATCCGTGGGCTAGGCACCACTGCCCTGTTCGAAGATCTGCCAGACATTCGCCAACTGTTCAGAACAGCCCGAACGCCGCTTAACAAGGCCGGGGAACAGGCGCTGACAGGCACTCTGGTGCGCCTGATGCAGCGTCAGGACGCGCGTACCCGTACCCTAGTGATCGGCGAGTTCTTTCTGCGCGAACCCATACGCAGCCACGTTAGCGAGCGGCAGGCCCGCTTGGTCGGGCGCGTGATTAACGATCCGGCGCTGAACGCCGAACTAAAATCCTATCTCGTCGAGACCGCTGGCGGATTCGACGGCGCTTCCGAGCAGACCTGGATGGGTGACATTCTGCGCGGGATTATTGATCAGACGGGGGCGCAGGTAGATCTTGCGACGCATGAGCCGCGATTGCTCTCCCAGTCCGTCATCACACTGCAACACACCGCCAAAACCTCCGATGAGGCCCGCATAACGGCATTGCTCAGATCCAACGCGCCGCGTGTCGTGCAGGCGTCCATTGAGTTTCTGCGCGGATTGGACCAGGCGTTGGCTGTGCGCGCCGTCAGCAGCACCATCGAGGCCGCCATGTGGGATGACACCGTGCCTGCCCATACCCGGCGTTTGCTGGAAGGTTGGCTGGTTGAACAACAGCTGGCCGGAGGCAACGCCAACTAATCGAGCGGTACGGCAGCTATCGCGCCACTACACGGGCTTGTCGGGCCCCGCGAACAGTCGATCCAGTTGCTCCTGCGCAAGCTCCGCCTCACTCTTAGCGCCCGGCGCCACTGCATCCGGCGCCTTGTCTGCGGCGCCGCCACGGAACAGGCTATCCAATGCCACGCTTTGCTCTGGTTCGGGGCCCGCCTCTGAGGCCGGCGCATCAGGTGCACCTGCTGGTGCATCAAACAAAGCATCGAGGGCCTGTTGGGCTTGCTCGGCCGCGGACAGTTCAAGCGCCGCGAATTCACCCAGATGAGCGCGAAAGTACGTGCAGAAATTTGCCAATTGCTTATCCACCAGCCGTTCGGCCCGCTCGTGCCGGCACTGCCCCAGTACTTTAGGATCAAAGTAGTTGCACGCGCGGCATACACGCAAATCGCACAGGCACCGCGGACAGCGATCAAAACGGCTCACCGGCATCTGCACCTCTTGCAAACGCGCCGAACATTTCCAACAGTGCAGTTTTCGTTCGATCTGAGTCATCGCAGCGCCCATTAGGGCTGGTCACCACAGCCTGTCACTAAGCTTAGTCTGCAGCGCGGGATCGCTCAAGCAAGGTGCACCCACGGCCCGACGCAATGCCCATGATCACGCCAGTCCTGGCCGACGCCGGGTTGCCCCGGAGCTGGTGTGTGCACATTCGATGGCACGATCCGCGTGCCTTTTTCGCCTTACTAAGTCAGACAACGCCATTGGGGCCGCACCCACCGCGACCCGCTGGCCCTGGATGCTTATGTAATAACCACTTGGGGGACTCCATGAACACGCTCACCCGAACGCCTAATCACCGCATGGCGCTAGCCGCTCTGCGTGCTGCGGGCATGCTGATAATCGCAACCGCGGCCAACGCGGCGGCGACGGATGTTGAACTGGCCCTAGAGGCGCCGGTCACACCCTACGCCCACGCCGGTACCGACCGCACTGTGGCCATTGGTGAGGTTGTGCGACTGGATGCGAGTCGCTCCGCACACAGGCAAGCCATGCCCCTGGCACTGCGCTGGGAGATCATCAGCGCCCCCGAAGGCAGTCAGGTGCAAGTGCGTGACGCGCACAGCCTGTACGGCAGCTTTGAGGTAGATCTGGCCGGCCAGTACGTGGCCCAACTCACCGTCACCGACCGTGATGGCAATCAGTCCTACGATGAGGTGCTCATCAATACCAGCAACAGCCGCCCGGTGGCTAACGCCGGCGCCGATGTACTGGCGCGGATCGGCGACGTTGCACTTGTGGACGGCACCCGCTCTGGCGACCCGGATGGCGACACACTCGTCTATACATGGCGCCTGCAGAGCGCGCCGGACGGCAGCCAGGCACGCTTGTTTCAGCCCGCTTCCCCCACCCCTGCGCTGAACGTCGATCTGGCGGGCGACTACACGATGAGCCTGACCGTCACGGATGGCAACGGCGCCAGTGAGGTCGATAAGGTGATTGTCAGCACCGGCAACCTTGCACCGATCGCTGAGTCCGGTTACCGCGTGCGCGGCCTGGTAGGGGATGCTGTCGAACTGGATGGCACACAGTCACTCGACGCCAACGGCGATCTGCTTGCCTTCCAGTGGACGCTGCTGCACGGCCCGGTCGACCACGACGCGCAGTTGCAGGCGGCCAACACACCCAACCCGCAATTCTCCACTACCGTGCCCGGCGTGTATCTGGCGCAACTGATGGTCAACGACGGCACCCTAGACAGCGCCCCCGCAACCATCGTGGTTGAGATCCAGCCGCAGCCGGAGCATCCACCGCTGCAGGCAGAGGATGTGATGGAGATGTTCCCGGAACTCGGCGAACAGGACTTTGATGCGGATGGCATTGCTGATCCCATCGACAACTGCGTCGGCGTGGAAAACCCCAACCAGCGCGATACCGACGGCGATGGCATCGGCAACTTCTGTGACCCTGACCTGAATGGCGACGGCGTTACCAACTTCGAAGATCTGGCCATCCTCAAGGCGGTGTTCTTCTCAGGTGACCCGGACGCGGACTTTAACGGCGATGGCACGGTTAACTTCATCGATCTGCAGCTCATGAAAGATTTCTTCTTCCTGCCCCCTGGCCCCCCAGGCACTATCACATGGATCAACGGCGCAGGCGGTAACTGGAACGACAACACCAGTTGGGCACCCAATGTGGTCCCCGTATTCCCGGCTGCTGCCATTATCGATCTGGCACCAGATGTGACAGTGACCATTGGCTCAGGCGTGGCTGCCAGTGCC
The DNA here is from genome assembly GCA_965369325.1 of uncultured Gammaproteobacteria bacterium. GTDB lineage: Bacteria > Pseudomonadota > Gammaproteobacteria > Steroidobacterales > JBCBZW01 > CBDUQI01. The sequence continues at coordinate 30,183 of CBDUQI010000003.1, read as the reverse complement.
GGCAACCTGCTGCTGAACGATTCACTGGTGATTGCAGGCGGTAGCCTGACCGGCGCCAACGTGCAGTCGATCAACAGCGCGGGCACAGTTACCGTGACTTCTGTAGACGCTGCCTTCGACAGCATCACCCTGAATGCCGATGTGGTGATTCAGAATGACGGCATCGTGACGGTGACTGGCGATCTGTTCGTCAACGAGACGGTCGAAATCCAGGCCAGCAGCTCACCCTCCGGACTGCAGTTTGATGGTGGCAGCCAGACACTGGCAGGCGTTGGCGATGTGTTCTTCAACGCGCCTGGCAATGGCGCCGCCAACGAGCCCCAGGTGCGCCCGATCAATGGCGGCGCCCTGACCATCGCATCCGGTATCACCATCCGCGGCGGCTACGGCACCATTGGCGACGCTACGCTGGTCACTGATATTGCCGCGACCGTCTCGGCAGATTTCGGTGGCGCTCGCATTGAGTTGCGCGGCAATCCGTACTCGATGACCGGCACCCTGCAGGCGCTGAACGGCGGCATCATCACCCTGCGCGACACCATGAGCAACGGTGGTGCCAGCGCGTTGGTGGATGCAGCAGAGGGGATTGTGCGAATGGAGAACACGCCAACTATCAATGACGTCAACTTTGACGACCAGGGCACCGGCTCCACGCTGACCGTGAACTCCGCCGACGCCAACTTTAACAACGTATTGCTGAACACCAATATCCGCATGGATAACGCCGCCATCGTGACGATCACCGGCGACCTGACGCTGAACGGGATGGCCACCATTGCCGGCACCAGCAGCCCGACAGGTTTCGACTTCAACGGCGGCGCACAGGTGCTCGATGGCACCGGTCTGGTGGTGTTTGACGCACCCGGCAACGGCGCTGTAGCCGAGCCCCGCGTGCGCCCGACTAATATGGGCTCGCTGAGCATCGGCCCGGACATCGACTTCCGTGGCGGCTACGGCACCATCGGCTCACCTGAGCTTGTCACCACCGTCGCAGGCGAGGTCTCTGCCGACGTCAATGGCACCTTGATTCAGATTGCAGGGACCAACTCAAAAGTCACCGGCACCCTGCGCGCCAGCAATGGCGGACGCCTGGAGCTGGCCGGCTCGTTTGACAACATGGGCAGTGCGGTCGCCCTGGATGCGGCTGGCGGCACCTTTACTGTGGTACCCGCCGGGACAGTTCTATCCAGCCTGAACAACATCACCTTCAATCAAACAAGCGCTTCGAGCATTGTGGTATCCACCAGCGATTCGGCGTTTAACAATGTCGACATCAACGCCAGTCTGCGCATGGTCAACTCCGCCATTGTGACCGTGACCGGCGGGCTGACGCTCAACGGTGAAGTGCACATCGATGGCACCAGCTCGCCAACCGGGTTGCAGTTCGTCAGCGGCAATCAGACCTTCGACGGTGATGCCGATGTGTTTTTCAACGCACCCGGCAACGGGGCCACCAGCGAGCCACAAGTGCGCCCGACCGACGGAGGCAACCTCACCGTTGGACCCAACGTCGACTTCTTCGGAGGCTACGGACGCATTGGTGATCCGGCGCTACCGCTGAGCATCGCCGGCAATGTCAGCGCAGATGTCAACGCCACTGAGATCGAGATCGCGGGCAATCCGTTCAGTGCGACCGGCACCCTCACCGCTACCAACGGCGGACGCCTGGAGTTTCTCGGCACCATGGACAACGCCGGCTCCGCCGTCGCAGTCGATGGGGCCGGCGGCACCGTCACCCTCGGCGGCGGCATCAGCCTGTTCGATATCACCTTCAACGGCACGCCGGGCACCACGCTGATCGTTCCAAGCTCCAATGCGTTGTTTGACGGACTGATCATCAACGCCGATCTGCGGCTGGACAATGCTGCGATCGTGACGGTCGTGGATGATCTCACGCTGAACGGCCTGGCCAACGTGAATGGCAGCAGCTCACCCACCGGGTTCGAGTTCGATGGTGGCTCTCAGAGCCTCACCGGCATGGCCGAGATCCTGTTCAACGCACCAGGCAATGGTGTCGCCACCGAACCGCGGGTACATTCGATCAACGCTGGCAACCTTACCATCGGCGCGAACGTGTTCATTCACGGCGGCTACGGCAGTGTCGGCATCGACGATGCCGGGCTTACGCTGCTTGGCACAGTGGCGGCCGACGTCAGTGGCACCCGCATCGAGATCCGCGGTGCTGACTGGAGTGCCAACAACACGCTGCGGGCAGAGAACAACGGCACGCTGGAATTGTTCGGCACGATGAACAACGCTAACCAGTCCTTCGCTCTGGATGGTGCGACTGGCAACGTGACATTTGGTAGCGGATTCTCGATTAACGATGCCACCATCAACGGCACCGGCGGCACCAACATCCGTGTGACCAGCAGCGATGCCTCGATGGACAGCATTACGGTGACTGCCGACATGACCATCGACAACGGCGGCATTGTCACCGTCACCGACAGCCTCACACTGAATGGCACGGTCAGCATCAACGCCTCCAGCACACCCAGCGGGTTTGAGTTCGACGGTGGCTCACAGACGCTGGCGGGCAGCGGCACCTACATCTTCAATGCCCCGGGTAACGGGATCGCGACGGAACCGCGCATCCAACCGGTTGCCGGCTCGCTCACCATCGCTCCCTCGGTACTGATCCGCGGTGGCTACGGAAGTGTAGGACTGGCTGGCTTGCAGACCATCATCCAGGGCACGGTCGCGGCCGACGTGGCCAACACGGAGATCGAGATCCACGGCACTGGCTGGCAGGCCACCGGCACCTTGCGGGCGGAAAACAACGCCCGACTGAGTCTGCGCGGCAGCATGGACAACGGCGGCGCCGCGGTCACGCTGGACGGTGCGGGCGGCACGATCGAACTGGAAGGCGATCCGACCCTGGCCAACGTGATCCTCAACGACGGTTCAGTGGACCCCTTGGTGACGGAAGTGCGTGTATTCAGCCCGGGCGCCATCTTCGACGGCGTCACCTCCGGAGCTGGCTTGCGCCTGAACAACGGCGCGTTGATTGACGTGAGCAACAACCTCACGTTGAACGACAACTCGGTCTCTGTGATCAACGGCACCAGCGTCAACACCGGGTTTGTGTTCATCGCCGGCAATCAAACGCTGGGCGGCAACGGCGAGATCGTGTTCGACAATCCGGGCAACATCCCCTCCGAGCCGCAGATACGCCCCAGCGCGGGCAGTCTCACGGTGGGCGCTGCCATCACCATTAGTGGTGACAAAGGGACCATCGGTACAGCGTCACTGCCGTTGACCGTCAACGGCGACATCAATGCGAATGATGGCAGTTCCAGCGACCTGGTCATCACCGGTAGCACGGTGGTGATTAACGGCGACCTCAGCGCCGTGCCCAGCGCCGACATCATCGTCGCCAACGATGTGGACTTCAATGGCACCCTGAGCCTTGGCGTGCTGAGCGCCACTCAGTTCGGTCAGCTGGAAATCCAGGGGGCTGCCGATCTTGGTGGGGCCAGCCTGAGTCTGGACATCGATGGTGGCTACACGCCGCTCTCGGGCGACGCCTTCGACGCGGTGCTATACGACTCACTGGGTACCGCGTTCGGCAGCACCAGCACGGCGCCGTTCGTGCCCAACTACGGCGCCACCGAGCTCGAACTGGCAGTGCCATAGCAACCAGACCAGCCCGGTTGAGGCAACCGGGCTGGTTCTCCCCGGGCTGAGCGCCCAATGGTCTTGCGCCGGTCTCTGCCGGCGCTTTTTTTGCTTCTGCTTTGATCCCCCATGCGCTATGCTCTAGCGCTCACGTGCACGCTTGGGGGCGTTACGTGAGCTGAATCTGTTGCCACAGGGGCATCGCCAACTAACTGCGGCGGGCCGCAATAACAGTCAGCATGGCAAAACAAAAGCAATATTTCTTTGAAATATAACTGGTTGGGTTGCGCGCGCATTGCCAGGAAAGGGCATAGTTCGGCTTGCAAGACTCCGCCCGACGGCACTAGATGGCCACTTGTCTACCCCAGTCAACGCGATCGACGAACAGCTTTGCGATGCTATTGTGCGCCGCAATTGCCTGGGCGTATTGCGCGTTCGGCAGCCTTGCCCATGCCGATCCTTCTATTCTTGGCCGTCTCCCGCTGCGCACATTTACCCCGCTGGAGTACGACGGGCACTCGCAGAACTGGGATGTATCCCAAGGCCCTGATGGCGTTATCTACATCGCCAATTCCTCCGGTATACAGTCCTTTGATGGCACCAACTGGCGCCAGATACCGGTGGAAGGGCTCAAAGTTTTTTCGGTCGCGGCTGGTGAGAACGGCAATATATACGTCGGTGCGGAGGGGGAATTCGGCTATCTGGCACCCGACCACACCGGCGAGCACGTCTTCCACAGCCTGGTCCGCCTAGTCCCTCCGGAGCATCGAGACTTTGGCCAGATCCGGCGGATTGTCATCACCGATGAGGGTGTGTTTTTTCAGCACCGCGAATATCTGTTTCGTTGGACGCCCGACCCACCGGCCGCCAATCAGGAGCAATTGTCCTGGTGGTTTTTCGAGGACGATGAGAACCTGCCGGCCTACGCTTACGCCACCGCTCTGGTAAACAAGCGTTTGTTTGTAGCGCGCAGCGGTGATCCCCTGCGTTACATTGACGGCGACCATGTCTCCGAGCTGTCCCCTGATCTTCTGCCAGCCACCGGCATGGTGGATATGATCGAATGGGACGACGGCCAACTGCTGTTGTTAAGCCGCCACCAGGGGCTGTACCAGGTGGGGCCGGAGGGTACCAGTGCCTGGGAGACGCCCGCCAGCGTCTTCGCCAAACGCGAGCATGGCTCAGGTCTGATGCGTCTGCCCGACGGCAACCTGCTGCTGTCCACCAGTAGTGGCGGCGCCGTGGTAGTTGATGCCAACGGCAAGTTGCTACGGCGTTTCGACAAATCGATTGGCTTGCCCGACAACGGCGTCTCTAACCGAGGGTTTATCGATGCTCAGGGAGGGCTCTGGCTGCCACTAATCTACGGTATCGCACGCATAGATATCAGCTCGCCGCTACAGATTTTCGGGATAGATGACGGGCTCGACGGCGGACTGCTGGATGTCGCCTCGTATAACAACCGGCTGTATGTCGCCACGACCAAGGGCTTGTTCGTCTCTGCCGAGGGGCAGCGCATGATCAGCACCGCGCGTTTCCACCGTCCGGACCCCTCGATTCGCCAGTTCGCCTGGGATCTAGAATTCGCGGGGCCCGATCTGATCGCCGCCACTCAAATGGGGTTGTTTGCCATCATGCCCGACGGGCAGCTGCAGAAGCTGCATAACCAGCACACTATGTCGCTGGCCTGGTCACCCGGGACCAACTCTTTGTTCGTTGGCACTCTGCGCAACGGGCTGCAGATCTACCGTCGCACAGACGGCAATTGGTACCGGGCTGCACGCATTCCCGGGACTTACGCTGAGGTGCGCGCGATTACCCTGCTTAACGAGGAGGTATGGCTCCAACCCCCGTTTAGTAATCAGCAGGACAAATTGCAACGGTTGCGTTTTCCTGACGGGGTGCTCAGCAAGCCGGTCATTGAATCCTACGGAGTGGCGCAGGGTCTTGTCAGCGCCGACCTGCAAACAGCGGTCTGGGATGGCCGACTGGTGGTTGGATCATCCGACGGATTGTTTGAATTCCATCCGGCGCACAACAGTTTCGAAGCTGATGCAAACCTGCCGACCACCGCCGCCGGGCACCCGCAAGTGGATGCCAACGGAAACCTCTGGTTTCAGTACCGCGACGGGCAGGTGGCCGCACTCAATCGTCGCGGCAATCCGTACGAGCTACATTTCCCTCTCCAACGCGTTCAGAGCATTCGTTACTCGGCGCTAGTCGCCGATGACAGGGCGATGTGGGCCGGCACACTCGATGGTCGCCTGGTCAGACGAGAACTGCGCGCATTCGACAATCATCTGAATCTGCCTGCGAACGTGGTGCTCGCCAGCGTGAGTGTTATTGAGGGGCAAACGCTGCATCGCGGCACACAAACCACCCATTCCAATCAGTTGCGGCTGCCGTTTGCTCAACGCGCATTGCGCTTTAACTACTCCCTACCGCACCACGCTGCACAGGACAAGGTGCAATATCAAACGCGCATGCTGGGCCTGGATCAACGCTGGTCTGGCTGGTCCACTGAGACGATGCGTGAGTACCCATTGTTAACCGAAGGATACTATCAGTTTCAGGTGCGGGCACGCAGCGATGCCCTACACGAAACACCCCCCGCGGTGTTCTCCCTACGCATTGTGCCACCTTGGTTCCGCTCCTGGTGGGCCTACGCCATTTACGCCATTGGGCTGCTACTTGCGATCAGCGCGTTGATCCAGCGGTTTAAGGTGAGCGAGTTACACCGGCAAATTGCGCAGCGCGAGCGCAACCAGCGTAATTTGCTGGTGTACCAGAAAAAACTCCGTGCAATGGCATTTGAGTTATCGCACGCAGAGGAAAGGGCGCGGCGTAGCACGGCAGAAGATCTGCACGATGGCGTTGCCCAGCTGCTAGCGGTGTGCAAGATGCGGCTGGAGACATTACGCCCGAAAATTCGCGACCCTAATCACAAGTCGCTTAATGAATTGCAGGATCTGCTGAACGAGGCCATCGCCGCCACTCGATCAATCACCTTGGAGCTCAGCCCGCCCATGCTCTATGACCTGGGGCTGGCGCCCGCGTTGGGCTGGCTGGGTGAGCGAATGCAGGAACAATACGGGCTTACCTGCAACATTCTGGATGAAGGCAGCGAGCGTATCTTGAGCCCTCAGCTAAGGGTAGTGCTCTATCGCACCATCCGAGAGCTTTTGCACAACGTCACCAAACACGCTGGTGTGGATGAGGTAAGCGTCACGCTGTCAGAAACCACGCAGCACTTGATGATAAGCGTTGCGGACAAAGGCTTGGGTTTCGCACCGACCGAAGTGCACAGCCCGGACAACGAGCACGGCTTTGGGCTGTTCAGCAGCCGCGAGCGGATCTCGCTCATCGGCGGTACGTTTAATATTTACTCTGAGCCGAACATGGGCACACGCATCGAGATCTCCGTGCCCCTATTCCCGGATGAGCGACGGCTCTCAGCGTTAGCCCAGCCGCCCGACTCGCTAACCAGCGAACTGCACGCTCCGGGGCACCCGTACTATCAACCGCGCCGGGCAAGCGGTTAAACGGCAGCCGCATTGATGATGCGGCCACCGTCCAGCGCGTTTGGCAGACGGGCCCATAGTCCCGAATCCCATCATTGCGCTCCCATCAACTGGCCTCGCGAATATGAGGCCAGCCGATGGCAATCCAGGATCAGACTCGTCGCCTTCTAGAACCCGGTAAAAAAGTACATCAAAACCCGCCAGGACCCGAAAAACCCGGTCTGATCACCGGCATCACGTTGCACGGTATACCTCGGATCAAGTGGATCGAGCGGTTCGCCTACGGCTAGCGCATTACTGGCCGACCCTAAACACAAAACCGCGACCAGCGCCAAAACGACATTTCTCTTGTGCATTGCTGCCTCTCCCTATATTGGACCGAACGTTGTCGACGTTGTCACCAGATTGTCTTTGGGGGAGGCCTTCGATGGCCGGAATGGCATCTGAAGACCGCGATGCTTGGATTGGGTGTTTTGTGACCCAATACCTTGACAATTCTGATGCTTACTAGACCAAGTTAGAACCCTAACGCCACCTGGCCAATCAGGGATAACCTGTTTTTGGTCCGGGAGAATTCCTAGTTTTGCTGATAAAGGTTAAGAAATGACAAAACGAAATGCTAAACGTCAATACGTAGTTAGAACCCCCGGATGGGCTGGGAGTCAGTTTGGCTCAGAACACAGACCGTATTCGATGCTGATATTACGATTTGGATTAAACTCGAAGTCGTTCAGATCAATCGGATCCGCCGAATTGATGTCTATCCAGTACACGTCTGCAGTGCGGCTGCGATCGCGAACCACGGGCTCGTAACCGTGCTGGCGAATGGTTGCGACGCGAGTTTCGGCGTGGGTTAGCTCGCTGAACAAACCCAGCGAGATGCCGTTGCGCACGGCACCGGCCGGCTCGATGTACAGATCATTCACCCCCAGGCCACGCAGACGCTCGACCACTTCGATCGCCTCCTCGCGGCTGCCCAACGGCGGCAACAACACCCAGTGACCAATCCAGATTTCTGATTCCAGCAGATGCTGAGCCGGCGAATACCCAGCATCACGCAGCTTGCCTGCCGCATCCGCAGCCTCGGGCAAATCCAGGAATGGACCAACGCTCCTGCAACGCACACCCGGCGCAGCCTGTATCTGCGCATCGCCCTCGAGGGGGGCGGCACCTACATCGTCCGATAAGGCGTTGTTGTCGGGGCCCTGCGCGAGCGCGACAGGCTCGATCGCCTCGACATCCGATAGGCCGCCCGCCTCGGCCTCCGGCGCCTGAGTCCCGCTGGGCTCGTCGAGCGCAGATGTTTGCGCGCCCGCTTCCGGCGCGGTGTTCGCGGAGGGTACCTGCTCACTATCTGCCGCCGAATCCTCTGCCGGCGTAATCTGTGCGATGCGAGCTGCGTCGGAACCCTCGGACGGCACATCCGCCGTCGCTTCAAGTCCGCCAGCATCAGGCGCCAGTGTTGATGCCTGTCCAGCGCGCTCATCCGCGCTTTGCGCTGGCGGCAGTGCTTCGGTAAATCCGGCGGCCGGGATAATCACTGGTTCCGTCGTGGCCGCTGATGATTCGGCTAATGCATCAGCAGCGGAGCTATCGGTCAACGCATCATCAGATGGTGACAATACCGCTTGCACCAGATCACCATCTGCGTGCGATGCAGACTCGAGCGCGCTCCCAATCTGAATCTGTCCGGGCGGCACGGCATCTGGCGCCGTTTGCGCTTGTACCACATCAGGCGTCTCGGTCGCGCCAGGGGCTTGCGCGATTGGTGGCATATCCGTCAACGCGAGACGGGTGGCGGCGGCCGGCAGTTCCGCCGCGCTCCCCACGTTGGGGTCGGGCTTGATCCATACTCCCCACAACGCCAGCAGAAGATTGGCCACAATAAATACCAGCGCCATCTCTCTCATGCGAGCCGCTCCAGCCAATGCGCCAGCCCGTGCAACACTAGCGCGGGTTCTGTGCGATGCGGGCAATGAATTAGCGGCGACAACACCTGCGCATCCCCTCCGGTCAACAGCAGCATTGGGGCAATTATGCCCTCGGCGCCCAATTCGTGCAGAGCACGCTCCACCAGCGCCGCCAGCGCATGATCCGCGCCGGCTCGCAATGCCGGGCCAGTATCGTGCGCGAACACACTGGATGCAGCATCATCGCGCTCCTGTGAGCGGATGCGCGCGGTGCCAGCACGCAACGCCTGTGGCATCAGTCGGCGCCCTGGAACAATGGCGCCACCCAGATGGCGCCGTTCGCTGTCAATCGCATCGATGGTGACCGCCGTACCGAAATCGGCAATCACCGCGGGCGCAGTGCCGGCACGCAACGCCCCCAGCATCGCCAGCCAGCGGTCCACCCCGAGCCGCTTGGGCTGCGCGTAAGCCAACGTCAAGCCGTCGAAACCATCCTGCACCTGCGCAAACTCGGCTTTGCAGTCGAATGATACGCCGGCGTAGTGCCTTATCGCTTGCGCGACCGGCTCGCCGGCAACATTCCCCACCACCAGCCGTTGCGGGGCAAAGTCCACCGCATCAAGTGCACGTAGTGCCACCAGCGGCTGTTCATCGCGATGCCAGATCTGATGCATCTGCCCGATTGTCCCCTGCTCGTAGCGCGCCCATTTGATAACCGAATTGCCGGCATCCACCAACATGACACTCATGCGCGCTCCTGCGCCAGCACGCGTACCGAGCCACTTGCACTCACCACCCGATGCCGTGTGCCGGCGTGCTCAATCAACAGCGCGCCGTCGCTGTCAACACCACAGGCGATGCCTTCGGTAGCACCCTCATGGGCAACACTTCGAACCCACCGCCCTGCCAGATAGTCACGTTGCGCCCAACGTGCATGAAACGCCGAGAAGCCCTGCTGCGAAAACTCCTGGAAGGCAATTGCCAGCGAATCAATTACCTGCGCCGCCAGACGGTTACGGTCAACCGGCAGCTGCCGTGCGTACGCGCGCAAATCTGCCACCGGGTAGTCGGTTGCAGACAATTGCGCCGACGCCGCGTTGGACAGGTCCGCGTTAATGCCGACACCTGCCACCAGTTGAATCGACGGGGCTCCCGCTGCGCTCTCCTGTATCCGGCTCTGCACCAGAATACCGCCGAGTTTGGCATCGCCCAAGAACAGATCATTTGGCCATTTCAGCCGCACGTCGTGGACACCCAGCGTGCTCAGCGCTTCGCTTACCGCAACACCCGCCACGAGCGTGATACAGGCGTAAGCCTCAAGCGGGCCCTGCCCAAGCCAGGCCAGCGAGAGGCACATGCCGCTGCCGAACGGCGCAATCCACTGGCGACCGTGCTGGCCGCGCCCCGCCGTTTGAAACTCCGCCAACACAGCCGTCCGCTCGCCGCACTTTCGCAGTACCAATGACGCCCGGTTGTTAGTGGAATCCAGTAGGTCATGCACCTGAAGGCCGATCCCGGTGCACGTCAGATGCTGGCGTATCGCGCTTGAACGCAGCAGGGTGATCGCTGTAGGCAGCCGGCAACGGCCATCGTTGCATTGCAATTGCAAACCAAGCAGCTCAGCCAGTCCGGCAGCCTCAGGCAGAGCAACCGTGGCACCGGCGCACGATGCCGGCAGAGGATGCCATTGCCCGTCGGCGAGCGCGCGCGCAAGCTGCGCCGCATCATCGTAGCGCTCAGTGCCCACAACTGCCGTTTGTCCGCCCGCGCGCATGGCCAGCCAGTCAACGCCCGCGACTGAACAGCATCACACGCCGCTTCTTATCCTCAGTCCCTTGCAGCATGCGCTGGATGTTGCTGCGATGGGTAAGGACGATCAGTGCTGCCATGGCCACCGCAAACACCGCCAGCGCGCTATCCGCAGCGACTGATCCACTTAAATTTAGATACAGCGGCACCGAAATGGCCGCCAACATGGTCGATAGGCCAACAAAGCCGCTGGTGATTAACACCACAACCCAAACCAGTAGCAACGGGATGAGTGCGCTCGGCATCAACGCGGCGTACGCGCCAACCAGGGTGCCCGCTCCCTTGCCGCCACGCATCTGAAACCAAAATGGATATACGTGTCCAAGGATAGCTGCGGCCCCGCACAACGGGGGGACCCAACTGGCCGGCACTACGCTCGAGGGCATAAGGCCGGGCAGCGCAAGTGCCGCCACCAGCAGCACAGCCAGTGCGCCTTTGCCGACATCGATTACCACCACGGTAAAAGCAAAGCCCAGTCCCTGGGTGCGCAGCGCGTTGGTTCCGCCAGCGTTGCCGCTGCCCTGGTTTCGAATATCTATGCCGCGCAGCCTGCCCAGCAACAAGGCGCCGTTACAGGAGCCCAACAAGTACGAAAGCAGTAGTTTGACACCAAGTTCCAACATAACCCTGTCCGCGCCGTTCCAAGATCGTATGCGTTGAAGTTTACCGCGAATACCGTGAGCGTGGGCGAGTGTTGGCGCATTTTATGATCGAGCGCGGCGCGCGCTAGGCACTCATGCTAGCGGGCCGACGCGCCGGGATCAGGCGGCAACGCCGGCTGGGGCGAGGCCATGCTCGATCCCACGTAGATGGCAGCGAGCGCGATCAACGCGCCCGCGATCTGGCGGGTGGTGAGCGGCAAATCAAACAACAGGATATCCCACAGATACGAGCACACCGGCTGTATCAGCAGTACCAGCCCGATCTGGCTGGCACGCAAATACCCCAGCGCACTTGAGATCAGCAGCCAGCCTAACGCCTGCCCACATACGCCGTAGGCGAATAGCAGCAGGCCATCACGCTGGCTTGGAATCGCCAGCGAATCGCCCGTTAACGGCACAGCGATCATCAGCAAACCCGCAGCGGCCAGCGATACCCACATAATGGTGACCGCCGCGGAGATACCACCGGTATAGCTGACTCGCCGCAGGGTCAGAATATATCCTGTGTAAAACACCGCCGTGGCCAGTCCGAATATCACCCCAAGCCGGTCCGTCGGGCGCAGCGCTGACCAGTCGAATCCGACAATCATGGCGACGCCCACAAACGCCACCGGCACACTTAGCAACACCGGCCACCGCACCCGCTCGCCAAACACCAGGATGCCCACCGCGCCCAGCGCGAATACCTGAAAGTTCGCCAGCAAGGTTGCCAGCCCTGGGCCGACGTAGTCGATCGAGCGATGCCATGCAGCCAGATCAAGCGCAAAGAAAACACTGGCGGCACCGATGGCACCGATGGCCGCGCGCGAGGGCAGCAGACGCTCACGCCGCCACAACACGATGCCTAACAGAACCGCGCCGCCAATCATCACCCGATAAAATCCGGAGACGTCCGGCGCAACGCTGGTCAGGCGCACGAACACGGCCGAAAAGCTAATCATCAGCGCGCCCGCGAGCAGTCGCCATACGGCGTGCTCAGGCGTGTTGAGTGAGATCATTGCGCGCTGGTATTAAGGGAAAAATGCAGCACCTGCGCACTCACACGTTGCCCCTCGCGCATCCCCCCTACCAGCACCAGCCCGGCATCGGTAGTAAGCAGTCCGCGATGGTCCATAGTGGCCACGGGCAGGTGCCCGAGGCGCTGCCACGCGCGCGCAGACACATCAAAGGCGAACACCTCATCGGAAGCGGCCGACGGCTCCCCGTTGTAGCCGATACCGTTGTAGTTGTAGGGGTTATCGCTGCCGCCCGCGAAGACTACCCTGGCGGGTGCACCCGTCACGCCGGTCGCGGCCATGCGGTAGCGCGCTGGCCCCGGATGTGAGGGCAGACGATGCCAGGTAATGCGCCGCGGATTGCCGGCATCCACCTCACCGGAATAGCACGCATCCACCGGGACAAAACGCCGGGCGCCAACATCCGGCGTGTGGATGCCAACGCCATCGCATACGATGATGGTATCGTCCACCATCCCGCCAGCGTGTCCGAACACCGGTGTACCGGGGAATGCGGTTGCCTGGGCCCAACTGTCCGTGCGGGTATCGTACATTTGTACCAGGTTCACGTTCGCAAAATCATGCCAGCCACTGATCAGGTAGATGTAACGATCCTGATACACCACCGCCACCGCATCGTCCACGGGCACTGGCATTGCGGCGCGCCGCACATACGCGTTAGCGCCCTGGCGCAATGCATGCACGCTCGCCACCGATACTTCGGAATGATCTTCTTTCACGGTGTAGCCGCCAAATATGTACACCGAACCTGCTGCCGCCGCCGCTACCCCAGCCAAACGCCCCTCACCGCCGGGCACGTCGGCCAGTGCTGACCAGCCATCCGCATCGGGTGGCAATACAAACGCCGCAGAGGTGGTGTCACGCCAGCTTTTGCCCGCCTTCAGGCCCATAAAGGAATACAGCCACACCTGGCCGTCGGGCGCGCGAAGCGCCGCCACTGCGTTGTTCGAGACTGCGATCGGCAGATCTGGCGCCGGTTTCGACATCTGCAGGGCCTTGCCCGGGCCGGTTGAAGCGCAAGCCGCTAAAGCCAACCCAAGGCACACACCGGCGATTAACCCGCCACACCGGTACGTGCGTGAAAACTCGCGCCATCCTGCCATCAACAACTTGCCAGCCATGCCTGGCGCGCGTGCAGCGCGCCCTCGCTCGCCTGTGCGTCCAGGCTCAGGGTAGCCACATCCTTCACCGGTTCACTCGGGCTAAGATCGAAGGTAAGCAACTGGTCGCGGCGAAACACATGCAGATGCAGCGCCTCCCCCGCGGCGGGAGCGCCAAGCAAGTCCACCAGATTGGCGCGACCCACGCGCAATCCATTCACTGCCAACAGTTTATCCCCGGCCGAAAGCCCGGCCGCCTGCGCGGCGCCACCATCCAGCACGTGCATGATACTCGCGCCAGTTTGTTCGCCACGACACCGAATACCGAGTGCCGGCAGGTACTGGCCCGCCGCGCTGCCCGCTGTGGGGCGCGCACTGGACAGTCGCATGTCTACCCCGACGTGACTTAACAAACTGGCCAGCGGTGGGTCTTGTGTCCCGCGTATCATGGCATCAAAAAACCCATCCAACGCAAGCCCGGTGACCTCGGCGGCCAACGCTTCGAAGCCATCCTCCGCCACCCCGCCGCTGCCCTCGCCGTAGCGAGCCCAGAACGCTCGCATCACATCGTCCAGGCAGTACTTTCCGGCGCTTTGCTCGCGTATGCTCAGGTCCAGCGCCAGCGCCACCAGTGAGCCTTTGCTGTAGTAACTGATCAGTGCGTTAGGCGCGTTCTCATCGCGCTTGTACAGTTTGGTCCACGCATCAAAACTGGACTCGGCCAGGCTCATACGATGGCGACCCGGCGTTTGCCACACACCCGTGATCGCCTCGCCAAGCAGGCCCAGATAAGTGGCGACGTCGATGACGCCGGCCCGTACCATCGCCAGATCGTCGTAGTAAGAAGTGATGCCCTCGAACACCCACAGCAGGGTAGTGTGTTGTTCGCGGCTTAAATCAAACGGCTCGAAAGCGGCCGGTTTTATCCGCTTGACGTTCCATAGATGAAAGTACTCGTGGCTCAGCACGCCCAGAAAACGGCAGTAACGCTTATCCACCGGCGCATCCATTGTGCTAGGCAGGTGATCACGCCCGATAATGATGCTGTTGGACCAACGGTGCTCCAGCCCACCACCGTTTTTGTCCGTGGCGTACACCAAAAAAAGGTAGCGATCGATAGGCATGTTCGCCCCGAACATGGCGCTGTGCTGCGCGCAGATCTTCGACAGATCCTGACGCAGGCGTGGCATGTGGCAACGCTCATCCCCGCTGAGCGCAATGTGGTGTGCTACCCCGTCTACATCAAACCGCGCGGTATCCAGCGGCGCAATCTCCACCGGATGATCAATCAGTTCATCGTAATCGGCCGCCTCATAGGCGCCGAAGCCACGGGTATCTGCCTCCACCGGGTTCATCGATGTCGCCACCTCCCAGCCAGCAGGATACGCATCGCCGGCAAGCACCAGCGTGCAGGCTGTCTGCTCCTGCCCGAGCGCCGCCATAAACACGCACACGCCGTTGAAGTACGCCCGCGTGGTATCCAGATACGCGCCTCGCACGCTCAGATCGTAAGCATACAACCGATACACCAACGTTAGCGGTCCAGCGCACGGGGCGCACTTCCAGGTGGATTTATCGGATTTACTCACCGCCACCGGACCACGCTGGCAAGAGGCCTGCAGATCTAGCACGTGCCGGGAAAAATCGCGAATAAGATAGCTGCCTGGAATCCAGGCCGGCATGCGCACGCGTTGCCCGTCTTGCGCGGGCTCGTTGATGGTCATGCTCACCTCAAACACGTGAGCCCCAGGGCTAGCGGGACTCACACGATAGTGTACTGCTGCGTCGCTCATTAATACCCGCCTGCTAGCGCCCGGAAACCCGGTCCTCGCCCAAATGCATCAGCGGCAGCGGCATTGGGCTGCTGCCGTCAAGAAAATACACTTTGGCGGCCGGGTCCTTGGCGATTTCCTTTAACGCCTCCATCGCCTGCAACTGCAGGTAGGCCGGATTGCTGGCAATCGCTTTGTTGATTTCGGCGATCTCGTAGGCCTGCGCGTCGGCCAGAATACGCTGTTTCTGCGCCTGCTCTGCAGCGGCATTTCGCTCCGCCTCAGCCGTGGCGATCTTTTGCTGCTGCTCGGTACGAAAACGCTCAAGCTCGGCCTTCTGTTTTTCCACTTCCTGCTCGCGCTCTTTTTTCGCCTCAATCGCCTTGGTTATAAACGGCGGCAGGTTAATGTCGCGAATCAGCACTGCTGAGACGAGAATACCCTTGGGCGCCATGTACTCTCCCATGCCTATCAGCAGATTGTCCTGCAAGCGCTCCTGGGTTTCTTCCAGGAAGAAATCTTCTGCCCGGCGAATACTCTTGCCCTGCTCACGCAACAGTGAGCGCAGTTTGGGAATCAGGTGCACCTCGACTGCCTGCGTCGCCGAGCCGGTGTCCTGCAATATCTTAGGTGCCTCGCTCCCGGTCAGACGATATTGCACACTCACTTCAAGCCGTGTTTGCAGCTGATCCTGCGAGGGTACATTGGCCACTTCTTTGTGCGTCTTCTGGCGCCCATCAAACATGTACCAGTCATACAACGGGTTTACCGGGAAATGTAAACCCTCCGGAAACGCAACATCCCGCACATCGCCAAACAAACTGGCGACGGCCACGTGCCCCGGCGGCACGGTCTTAAATATCTTGCTGACCAGCAGGCCTGCCACGGCAAGCGCGACAAAGATATAAATTGGTGTTCGGCTTGCATTGGCCATAAATTTCTCCCTGGAAGATTGGTTGCCGTCCCCATCGGTGACGACTTTGATAAACCCTTTACCCGGACGTCCCCTGTTTCGTCCCATCGCTCAAACCTTTGTTGGTAAATGCAGTTCGGCCAGCATGCAGCGCACACTGCCCCCGGAGTTGTCCTCAATAGTATTGCATGGGCTACTGACGATAACGCTATTTGCCGACAGCACCCCCCGTTGGGCCGGCAAAAACGCGGCCCATGCGCGCGCGGACATTGCCACACAACGCCCGCCATCTGCGCTCGCCAGCTGTAGAATATTACCGGCGAATGCATTCATCTGGGGATGGTCGATCAAAATCACCTCGCGCCCCGTCGCCGCAAGACGATCGCACACCTGGGTGCGTTGATCCGCACCCACGATGGAATCAGCACACACCACAGCAAAGCGCTCACCGATACTCATCATCACGTTGGTGTGATATATGGACGCGCCAGCCGCGTCCAGCGCGTCAAAGCTCACCACCTCGTAATGCAAACGCTGCGCAAACTCATCCAGCACCTGCACATCGGTACGCGGCGACAAGCATGCATAGGCCACCCGGTGCATCCGGTCCAGCACCATTGAGCCGGTGCCCTCCAAATATTGTCCGCGCGCCTCGCTAGCGCTCAAGTCGACCTGCTGAGCGATAGCATAGCCCGCCGCCGGCAGCAACTGTTCTACCACATCAGCGCGTCGCTCCGCACGACGGTTGATCGCCATCATGGGGTACTGCACCACCGTGCCATCACTGTGGGTACTGAACCAGTTGTTCGGGAATATTGCATCGGGTTTGGTTGGCTCGACAGTATCCTGCACCACCTCCACCCGGACACCGGCACCGATGAGTTGAGCAACCATGCGATCAAATTCATTCAGCGCCACCGACTGCACCTGCGCGGCGCCCGCAGCCTGCGCACCGCTTGCTTGGAAACTATTGCTGGCGGCGGTAAGCGGGTTGGAGGCAAACGCAGCGGGGCGGACCATCATGACGGCTGGCGCGCACTGCGCCTCAGGGCGGGATGAATTCACTGGTTTCATGCCTATTCTTAAACTGGGTTGGCGAGGTTGACGCGCGATGGCGAGATTGTGCCCGATCGTCGGCCGGTACAACACCCACAATTGAGCAGTGCATGACCCTAAGCGCTAATTGTAGCCGCACCACTTGCCCTCAAGATGCCGTTATCGGGCGAGTTTGTCCGCGGCACGCGCCATTTACCGCGGTGCCAGCATCACCGATTCTCTAAAGCGCAGCACGCAGACGCCGATAAGGGCAGGACTACCGGATCATCCCGGACGCCGCCCCTACCCGAGGAATACGTGCTATGGCGATAAACACCCGATTGCAGCCGCGTAAAGACGTTAAGTCAGTCATGCACTCAATCGAGTACCACCTGCGCTACAGCCTGGGCAAGTACCCATCGGAGGCAACCCTGACCGACTGCACCGCGGCGGTGACCATGAGCGCGCGGGAATTCGTCCTCAGCGGATTGCTGAACACGGCGCACAGCAATCAAGGTGAGAAGGCCGTTTACTACTTGTCGCTGGAGTTCCTAATCGGGCGATTGCTGCATAATAACTTGTGCAATCTCGGCTTGCTGGGCCTGTTTGAAGAGGCTTGTGATCGCCTCGGGTGGCAACTTAGCGATGTGTTGGAAAACGAGCTGGATCCCGCGCTGGGCAACGGTGGCCTTGGGCGTCTAGCCGCATGCTTTTTGGACTCGCTGGCCACCCTCGGTTATCCCGGGTATGGATACGGCATCAATTACGAGTACGGCCTGTTCAGACAGTCGTTTGTGAATGGTTACCAGCGCGAACGGCCAGACCATTGGACGGTCAACGGCACGCATTGGCAAATTGAACGCGTGGAACACAGTTGTGTGGTGCCTTTGCACGGACGCATCCAGCACGGGTACGACACCCACGGCAGCTACACGCCTCAATGGGTTAACTGGGATGTTCTGGTGGGCGTGCCGTACGACATGCCCATCGTCGGCTACGGAGGCGGCACGGTAAACTATCTGCGCCTGTTCTCGGCCCGCTCCTCCGATGAATTTGACATGAGTATTTTCAACTCTGGCGACTATGTGCGTGCGGTGCAGCAGAAGATCTCCTCCGAGACTGTCTCCAAGCTTTTGTACCCTTCCGATGCCGCTGAGGCCGGCAAAGAGCTGCGCCTCACCCAGGAGTACTTTTTTGTTGCCTGCGCGATCCGCGATATTCTGCGTCAGCATCTGGCCAAGGGTTACCGTGTCAGCGAGCTCCCCGACCGAGCGGCTATTCAGCTGAACGATACCCATCCTGCAATGGCGGTTGCGGAGCTGATGCGGATTCTGGTCGATGAGCACAGCGTTAGCTGGGACGCGGCGTGGAGCATCACCACACGTACACTGGCGTACACCAACCACACATTGCTGCCGGAAGCGCTGGAAAAATGGCCGGTCGGGCTTGTTGAGTATCTTCTGCCCCGCCACATCCAGATTATCTACGAGATCAATGCGCGCTTCTTAGCGCAGGTGGAGGACCGGTTCCCGAATGATCCGGGCAAACTACAGCGCATGTCCATCCTCGAAGAAGGCGAGCATCGGCAGGTGCACATGGCTAACCTGTCAATTGTCGGGAGCCACAAAGTTAACGGCGTTGCCGCGATGCACACCGAACTGGTCAAGACAGATTTGGTGCCGGACTTCTACCAGATGTGGCCGGATAAGTTCTGCAACAAAACCAACGGCGTCACCCAACGACGTTGGCTGGCTCTGTGCAACCCCGGTCTTTCAAGTCTTATTACCGAGCACATCGGCGACGGCTGGATTACTCAATTAGATGAGCTGCGCGAACTTGAGGCGGTGGCCGGCAACCCTGAGTTCATCCACGCCTTCCAACAGGTTAAACTGGCCAACAAACGGGCACTGGCGCAACAGATCAAGCGCGTTACCCAAACTGAAGTCGATCCCAGCACTCTTTTCGACGTGCAAATTAAGCGGATTCACGAGTACAAACGGCAGCTTCTGAACGCGCTGCATATCGCCCATCTGTACCACCGCGTGGTACACGATGGCGCTCGATTGAACACGCCACGCACCTTCATCTTCGCCGGCAAGGCCGCACCGGGCTACGACATTGCCAAGCTGATTATCAAGTTTATTAACAGCCTGGGCGAGGCGATCGAGCGCGAGCCCGAAGCACGTGATCAACTAAGAGTCGTGTTCTTCCCGGACTACAAAGTGTCCTCTGCAGAGAAGATCATTCCTGCGGCTGATGTCAGCGAGCAGGTATCCACTGCTGGATATGAAGCCTCAGGCACAGGCAACATGAAGCTCGCCTTGAACGGCGCACTCACTGTGGGCACGCTGGATGGCGCCAACGTTGAGATTCGTGAAGAGGTGGGTGATGAGAACATCTACATCTTCGGTCTCACGGGCGATCAAGTAAAAGCTTTCCGCCAGGACGGCTACAACCCTTGGGCATACTACGAGCGCAACGCGGACATCCGTCGCGTACTGGACAGCTTGGCGGGCGACACCTTCGCGCCCGGCGATCCTGGCCTATTCCGACCCATCTTCGATCTTCTGACCAGTGGTGGCGACTACTACATGCACCTGGCTGACTTTGAAGACTATGTGCGGGTGCAAGATACCGTTAGCGAGGACTACCGCCAACCGGAGGAGTGGGCACGGCGGGCAATATTGAACGTGGCGCGAACCGGCAAGTTCTCAAGCGACCGCACGATTGCGGAGTACGCCTCGCAAATCTGGCACCTGAGCGGCAAAAATCGCTCGAAGACCAACGTCGCCTAGAGTTCACACGCTTGAAACCGCAAGGCAGAGGAGATCGCTGTCGTCCATGGTCCTTTTTGCGTTGAACAGTGCGACCTGGGTCACACTGTGCGCTAAAGCGCACTGTAATGCCGCCGACATCCAACTAGACCTTCTTTTTTTGCAACCGCTGTGGAGAACACAAATGCTGATTCAAGACCGTAAGGTTGACGATGTTCTAGTGGTAAGCGTTCACGACGAGCGTCTAGACGCCGCCATTGCGGTCGACTTCAAGGATGCCATGGTGGACTACATCGACGCCGGTGAGCGTCAGATTGTACTGGATCTGACAAGCGTGCATTTCATCGATAGTAGCGGTCTTGGTGCAATTGTCGCCGTGCTGAAGAGCATCGGGCACACCGGCAGCATCAAGCTATGCAACCTGAATGAGTGTGTAATGTCGGTGTTTGAACTCACTTGCATGAACAACGTGTTCTCGATCTACGGCACCGTTGAAGGAGCCCTCGCGGCCTAAAAGCCACTTCATACCCCTGCCAATCACAACAGATGAATCGTATGAAAGCTATGATACTTGCCGCTGGAAAGGGCATGCGGATGCGTCCAATCACACTCGCCATGCCCAAACCGATGATTCCATTGCTACGCAAACCAGTGATGGAAACCATCATCGCGCATCTACAAAATTTCGGCGTGGAAGATATTGTAGTGAACACCAGCTACATGTCGCCGATGATCCAGAACTACTTTCGTGATGGGGAGCGGTTTGGGGTTAATCTTTCATACTCGTTCGAAGGCAGCATGGTGGGTGATGAGCTCAAGGGAGACGCGCTGGGATCCGCCGGCGGGATGAAGAAGATCCAGAACTTCTCTGGCTTCTTCGATGATACATTCATGGTGCTGTGCGGCGATGCCTATTTGGACTTCGATATTGAGGAGCTGTATCGCTTCCACAAGGCCCGCGGCTCAGTGGCCACAATTGTCTTGCGCGATGTCGATCCATCCGAAGCATCCAGATACGGTGTAGTTAAAACCGATGTCGAAGGACGCATTGTGCAGTCCCAGGATAAACCCAGCCCGCAGGAAACCGTCTCCACCACCATCAATACCGGCATCTACATGTTTGAGCCGCAAGTACTCGACCTCATCCCGGGCGGGCAGCACTATGATATCGGCAGCGAGCTGCTCCCGATGCTGGTCGAGCAAGGGCACCCACTCTACGGCTTGCCGATGCAGTTCAATTGGCTGGACATCGGCTCTGTTGCCGAGTACTTCCACTGCATGGAACGGTTGCTGCGCGGTGAGGTCAGTACTTTCAAGCGCCCCGGTCAGGTGCTGGCGCCGGGCGTATTCGGTGGAATTAGTCTCAGGGTCGATCTGGATGCGGTCAACATTCAAGGGCCCGTCTACATCGGGAGCGGTACCCGAATTGAACCCGGTGCAACCATTATCGGGCCCACGTCGATCGGCAGTAATTGCGTAATTGAATCCGGGGCACGCATTGAGCGCTGTCACATTGATGATTTCAAACGTATTCAGGAGACTGCTGAGATTTGCGATCTAATGCTGATTGACCAATATGTAATCTCTCGCAACGGATCTGCGCTGGATCTGAAGGAACTACAGTGCCAGTGGCTGATTGATGACGCTCGCTGCGAAAATCCGCTGGATCCGTGGCAGCGGGCATTGCGTGACGCTGCTATGGTGAGAAAATCAGCGTAACGCGGTCCGAAGATGCAAACGCTGACACTTAGCATCCCCAATAAGTACGACCACGTCGGGCTCATAAGTCGATGCGTAGCAATGCTGGTTGGGGACAAACTGGGTGAGGACACGGGCATCTTGGAGAGCGCCATGGGCGAGGCGCTCAACAATGTCATCGAACACAGCTATCCTAATGACACTCAGGATACGGTGGATGTGAAGCTTCATTTTGAGCAGGACAAAATTGTCTTGCAGATTCAGGACCACGGGCGCGGCATGGACCCGATCGATTTTCGTCAAGCGCCGGCGGAACTTGACTTCGACAGCACCGATGTCCAGGCACTACCCGAGGGCGGCATGGGCCTGTGCATTATCAAAATGGTTGCCGATGACGTGGACTATGTTCGCGATGGCAGGATCAACCGTCTGACCATGAAATTCAGCGAAAATTCGCCCATCAGGCGTCAGGTACGCAAATCAGGTAATCGCGTTGCTGCTCCGTGAGCGTATCGATTTGAACTCCCAGCCCACTGAGCCGCAAACTGGCCACCTGCAGATCGATCTGCTCCGGCACCACCACGGTGCCCGCGCGCGACTGGCCGCGCTGGCGTACCAGATACTGCGCCGACAAGGCCTGTAACGCAAAACTGGTATCCATGATATCTGCCGGATGTCCATCCGCGCAGGAGATGTTCACCAGTCCACCGTTGCCCAGCAAATAGAGCCAGCGCCCATCCGACATCTCAAAGCCCTGCACATTTTCCCGCAGTTCCTGCACCGCGACCGCCTGCTCACGCAACGCGCCCAGATTAATCTCTCGCGCAAAGTGCCCGGCGTTGGCTAACACAACGCCATCTTTCATCAGCGGAAAGTGTGCGGCATCCAGCGCATGTTTTCCGCCAGTAACCGTTAGCAACACATCGCCATGAGTTACCGCCTCGCGCAGGGGCATCACCTCAAAACCCTGTAAGTGCGCCTCCACCGCGCTGACCGGATCCACCTCGCACACAATGACGCGGGCGCCCAGGCCGCGCGCGCGGTCGGCACACCCTTTACCGCACCAGCCGTAACCGATCACCACCACCGTACGACCACATATCGACAAATTGGTCGCCCGCATAAAACCGTCCCACACCGACTGCCCGGTGCCGTGGTAGTTATCGAACAGATACTTACAACGCGCGTCGTTGATTAACACTACAGGGAAAGCCAGCTCGCCAGCTTGCTCACGCGCCTGCGCCCGCACCACGCCACTGGTCGTCTCCTCGCACGCGCCCCATATTTGCGTCAGCAGCTCACGCCTTTCGGTGTGCAATATTTCCACGATGTCGCCACCATCGTCGATAATAATATTGGGCTCGATATCCAGCGCGTCGTTCATATACTGGTGCATTTGCGCATCGCTGGCCCCATGATGCGCATACACACGCACGCCGGATGTCGCCAGCGCCGCCGCCACATCATCTTTGGTGGAATGTGCATTGCTGCCGCATACGGCCACCCGCGCGCCACCCGCCGCCAGTATCTGGGCCAGATACGCCGTCTTCGCTTCTAGGTGCAGGCAGCAAAGCACGTTCAGGCCCGCAAAGGGCTGCTCCGCGACGAACCGTGCCTTAATCTGATTTAGGATAGGCATATTACGCCGTACCCAGTCGATTTTGATTTGCCCCGAAGGGGCAAGCCCAGAATCCGCAAACTGACTTGGTTTTAGCGCCACCACTATACGTCCAGTTCGACCAGCAAATCCTTAGCATCCACCTGGGTGCCGGAGGCCGCGACGACACGTCGCACTGTGCCAGCCACATCTGCGGCGACCACGGTTTCCATTTTCATCGCCTCGATACTCAGTAGCGGATCACCTCGATTCACTTTTTGCCCTGCCTCCACCGACACCGTGGCAATCACGCCCGGCATAGGCGCGGCCACATGCCCGGCGTTACCCGGGTCTGCCTGCTCACGCCGTGCCACGGAACTGGCCAGTTGGCGGTCGGCGATACGCACCGAAATCGGCTGCCCGTTCACCTCGAAGAACAGGCGGCTCAAACCATCGGGATCCGCATCCGCGGCGGTCAGATAGCGTACGATCACTTGGCGGCCATCGTCGAACACGACAGTGATCTCCTCGCCGGATTGCATGCCGTAAAAAAACACATGGCTCGGCAACCGGCCCACATCACCATATTCGCTTAGATGGCTCAGGTACTCGGCGTAAACCTTCGGATACATCAGATGACTGGCCAGTTGCCGGTCGTTAGGTGATTCCAGTTCACCCTTAAGACTCGCTCGTTCAGCATCCAAGTCCACCGGCGGCAGCAAACTGCCCGGGCGTTGCACACTGGCGGGCCGGTCGCGCAACACTTTGCGTTGCAGCGCCTTGGGGAACCCGCCGGGCGGTTGGCCCAATTCGCCGGCGAACAGCGATACCACCGATTCCGGGAACGCGATCTCCATCTGCGGGTTCAACACGTCCTCGCGGCTCGTCCCCGAGGTGACCATCATCAACGCCATGTCGCCAACCACCTTGGAGGACGGTGTGACCTTCACGATGTCGCCAAACATCTGGTTAACATCGGCGTACGCGCG
The DNA here is from genome assembly GCA_965369325.1 of uncultured Gammaproteobacteria bacterium. Lineage (GTDB taxonomy): Bacteria > Pseudomonadota > Gammaproteobacteria > Steroidobacterales > JBCBZW01 > CBDUQI01. The sequence continues at coordinate 5,766 of CBDUQI010000003.1, read as the reverse complement.
AGCCACTTCCGGCCAGCGTCTGCCAATGCCCAGTGAGGCAGCCTGCTCTTTCAGATTAGTAAACTGGCCGCCGGGCATTTCATGCAAGTACACCTCCGAGGCGCCCGCGCGGATATCCGGCTCGAACGCGGCGTATTGCTCGCGCGCCTGCTCCCAGTACTCCGACAGCAACCGAATCACATCTGGCTGCAGCCCCGTATCCTGCTCGGTAAACTGCAGCGCCGATACGATCGAGCCCATATTGGGCTGCGATGTGAGCCCACTCATTGAGTCCATCGCTGCATCGAACACATCAACGCCGGCCTCGGCCGCGGCCAGCACGGTGGCGGCCGCCGCGCCACTGGTATCGTGGGTGTGTAAATGAATCGGCAAGGAGATTTCATCGCGCAGAGCGGCGATCAGCACGCGGGCGGAGGCAGGCTTAAGCAGGCCAGCCATATCCTTAATACCCAGAATGTGCGCGCCAGCATCCTCCAACTCGCGCGCCAGGCCCACGTAGTACGCCAGGTCGTACTTGCTGCGTTGCGGGTTGAGCAAATCGCCGGTGTAGCAAATGGCAGCTTCGGCGATCTTGCCGGTGGCGGCCACAGCATCAATCGCCACCCGCATGTTCTGCGCCCAGTTCAGGCAATCGAAAATGCGGAACACATCAACACCGGCATCTGCCGCCTGCTCGACAAAAAACCGCACCACGTTGTCAGGATAATTTTTGTAGCCGACGCCGTTGGACGCGCGCAGCAACATCTGCTGCATCAGGTTAGGCATCCGGGCGGACAGCTCGGCCAGTCGCTCCCACGGGTCCTCGCGTAAAAACCGGTAAGCCACATCAAACGTGGCTCCGCCCCAGGACTCAACTGAAAACAGCGTGGGCATCAGGCGCGCGTAATGCGGGGCGATGCGCAGCATATCGATAGTGCGCATGCGTGTGGCCAGCAGCGACTGGTGTGCATCACGAAAGGTGGTGTCGGTGACCAGCGGGTGCGGCTGTTGCTTCAGCCACTGAGCCACCGCCTGTGGGCCCTGTGCCAGCAGCATCTGACGCAGACCATCCACCACCGGCGCGACCGGCAATGCCGGCGCCACGGGTTCGCGCCGGATCTTCGGTGAGCGCCGTCCCTTTACCTGCGGATGCTGGTTAACAATCACATCGCCCACGTACTGCAGCAACTTGGTCGCACCCACATCGCTCTTGCCCACCCGCATCAGATCAGGTGTGTCATCGATGAAGCGCGTATTGTATCCGCCCTCCAAAAAATCCTCATGGCTGATCAGTTTTTGCAGAAAGGCCAGATTGGTTTCCACCCCACGCACCCGAAACTCGCGCAAGGCGCGCTGCATCCGGTCGATCGCCTCAGGGGCGGTCCGCCCCGCAGCAGTCACCTTCACCAGTAGTGAGTCGTAGTGGCGCGTGATCACCGCGCCTGAATAGGCAGTGCCCGCATCCAGGCGGATGCCGGGACCTGAAGGGCTGCGATAGGCCACTATCTGCCCGTAATCCGGAATAAAGTTGTTGCGCGGGTCCTCGGTGGTGACCCGGCACTGAAGCGCGGCCCCCTCGCAGCGGATCTCCGCCTGCGCCGGCACGCCGGATTCGTCGGTGCCTATCACCGCACCGGCAGCAATACGGATCTGCGACTTGACGATATCAAGGCCGGTCACCTGCTCAGTGACCGTATGCTCCACCTGCACGCGCGGATTTACCTCAATGAAGTAGAACTCGCCGGTATCCACATCCTGCAGAAATTCGACCGTGCCTGCGTTGCTGTACTCCACAGCGCGCCCCAAGCGCAGGGCCGCAGCGCAAATCTGCTCACGCTGGGCCGCATCCAGGTACGGGGCAGGTGCCCGCTCTACCACTTTTTGATGTCGACGCTGCACCGAGCAGTCACGCTCGAACAAATGCACCAGATTGCCGTGAGTATCGCCTAGGATCTGCACCTCCACGTGGCGCGCGTTACGCACCAGCTTCTCCAGATACATCTCATCGTTACCAAAGGCGGACTTCGATTCGCGCCGTGCTACCGACAGCTGGCTGCGCAGGTCGGCCTCATTTTCCAGCACACGCATTCCGCGCCCGCCGCCGCCCCAACTGGCCTTAAGCATCACCGGGAAGCCAATGCTCAGCGCCATCGCCAATGCCTCCTGCTCATCCTCCGGTAGCGGGTCGGTCGCCGGCATCACCGGCACTTGCGCCGCAGCCGCCAGCGCGCGCGCCTGCACTTTGTTGCCCAGCTTGCGCATCACCTCGGCTTGCGGGCCGATAAAGGTAATCCCCGCCTGAGCGCAGCTTTCAGCGAAATCAGGGTTCTCAGACAGCAGGCCATAGCCCGGATGGATGGCATCGCAGCCGGTCTCGCGCGCGATGCGAAGCACGTCATCGCCGGCCAGGTAGGCATCGATCGGTTTCTCGCCCGCCCCCACCTGATACGCCTCAAATGCGGAGAACCGATGCAGCGTGAGCCGATCTTCTGCCGAAAACACTGCCACCGAAGGGATCCTCAACTCACTCGCCGCACGCATAATCCGGATAGCGATTTCTCCGCGATTAGCAACAAGTATTTTGTTGAAGCGGGCTGGTTCTGGCATGCGATGCTCCCGGTTTATGGCAATCAAGCGCTGATCAGGCGCTATGATGCACGGGGCACGCGCACCGCGCCACCTCAACGTCAGTGGATACGCACAATGCGCTCGGATGAAACTATCGCCGGAACATTATTCACGCGAGTATCAGCCCGCGTACCGGCGCACAGGATTAAGGGATTGCTTTTATGATCATGTACTGGCGCGAATTAACGGTTCCCTGGGGCGAGTCCGACCCCTTCGGGCTGGTGTACTTTCCGCGCATGCTCGCGTGGTTCAATGACACGGAGCATGAGCTTTTTCGTACCATCGGATATCCAATCGAAAAACAGATCAAGAACGATCAAACCACGTTCGTAATGGGCGAAATTCACTTTCGCTTTGTCGGCCCGGCAGCGTACGGTGAGCGCGTGCGCTGCGTGATATCACTCAAAGAAATGCGCAAACACAGTCTGCATTGGCACTTTAAGGCGACCAACGCACAGACCGGCGCCGAGATCACCGAGGGCAAGGCCACACGTATCTATGCTCGCATCAACAAGGATGGCACATTAAGCTCCGCCCCCATTCCGGCGCACTTTCGCGAAGCGCTAACCCAACAGGGTGACCTCGCGCATTTGCCGGACGAAGACAGGATAGACAATTAGCGCGGACTCGAGGCTGTGCCAATCTGCTGGCCGGATATGGGTGATCCCGGCCCTGCATCTGTGGTATACGATTGGTTTACGCTGCGCCACTGTCGGCGTGCGACTTGCGTGAGCCCAATCCATGACCGATACCAGCAAACCCGTACAGATCATCAGCGTGCCCCTCGATTTAGGGGCCTCAAGACGCGGCACCGACGGCGGCCCCTCCTCCATGCGTATCGCAGGCCTGGGCCAGCACTTAAAGACGCTCGGCTATCAAGTGCTGGTGGAAAAAGACATTCCGGTGCCGGCCATGGAAACCCGAGAGACCAGCAGTCACAAGGCGCGCTTTAAAGACGAAATCCTGCAGGTTTGCGTGGAACTGGCCGAAGTCACCCGACACACGCTGGATCAGGGCCAAACCCCCTTGGTCATTGGCGGCGACCACTCTATTGCGATGGGCACGATCGCCGGGGTATCCAGCCACTTTACTGCACGCGGCGAGGATCTCGGGTTGATCTGGTTCGACGCACACGGCGATATGAATCTGCCGAGCACCTCGCCCTCGGGCAATATCCACGGCATGCCACTGGCCCATTTGCTCGGCAAAGGTGATGCGGATCTTGCTGGTATCGCTGGCGGCGGACCCGCCATCAAACCGCAAAACGTCGCCCTGATTGGCATCCGCGACATTGACGACGGCGAGCGCCGCGTCATCCGCGAGTCCGGCATCAAGACCTACACGATGCGCGATATCGATGAGATGGGCATGTCGCGGGTCAGTAAGGAGGCGCTGGAATGGGTAAACGACGGCACGGCCGGTTTCCACGTAAGCTTTGATGTGGACGGCTGCGATCCCAGCGTGATCCCCGGCTCGGGCACGTTGGTGCCGGGCGGGGTCAATTTCCGCGAAGCGCATCTGCTGCTGGAAAACTGCGCCGACACCAACCGCATGACCTCCATGGAAGTAGTAGAACTGAACCCGTTTTTGGATCAGGCCAATGTGTCGGCCGAACGCGCTGTGCTATTTGTCAAAAGCGCCTTCGGCGCCCGCATCCTGTAGCGCAACCCACGATGAGCCAAGACATCAAAGACTTGCTGCGGATTCTCAAGACCTGTCGCACCATCGCGGTGGTGGGCTTGTCGGACAAATGGCATCGACCCAGCTATTTTGCCGCCAAATACATGCAGCATCATGGCTACCGGATTATTCCGGTGAATCCGCGTTGCACCGAAATTCTGGGGGAAAAATGCTATCCCTCGCTGGAGGCTATCGAGCAACCGGTGGATATGGTGGATGTGTTTCGTCGCACCGATCAAGTGCTGCCGTTTGCACAGAGCGCTGTGCGCATGGGCGCTCGCTGCCTGTGGCAGCAGATCGGCGTCACCAACCAAGAGGCGGCGGACCTGGCCAGCAGCGCAGGGCTGGACACCGTAATGGATCGCTGCGTCAAGATTGAGCACGGGCGCCTGTTCGGCGGCCTGCACTGGGCCGGTGTGAACACCGGGGTTATCAGCGCGCGCAGGCCGCGCTAGCCAACGGGCTGGATAACGCTATGGCTGACAGAACCTTTCATCCGGAGACCCTGGCGATCCACGCCGGACAGATCCCCGACCCCGCCACCGGCGCGCGCGCGCTGCCCATCTACCAGACCGCCAGCTTTGTGTTTGACGATGCCGAGCACGCCGCCAGTCTGTTTAACCTGCAGACCTTTGGCAACGTATACACGCGGCTGTCCAACCCGACGGTGGCCGCGATGGAAGAGCGATGCGCGGCTCTGGAAGGTGGTCGCGCCTCGGTCGCCGCTGCCAGTGGAATGGCCGCCGAAGCAATGACCTTAATGACCATGCTGGAGCCTGGCGATCATGTGGTGGCCGCCGGTGGTATGTACGGCGGCTCGGTCACCATGCTGTCGGTCAACCTCGCCAAGTTTGGCGTGCAAACAACCTTTGTCGACGCCAGCGACCCGAAGAGCTTCGCCGCCGCGATCACGCCCGCCACCCGCGCCGTGTTCGCGGAGAGCCTGGGCAACCCCAGCCTGCAGATACTGGATGTTGCTGCCGTCGCCGACATCGCCCATGCACACAACGTGGCGCTGGTGGTGGACAACACCGTACCTTCGCCCTACCTGTGCAATCCGATCGGGCATGGTGCCGATATCGTGGTGCATTCCGCGACCAAATATCTGGGCGGGCACGGCACAACACTGGCTGGCGTGATGATCGAGTCTGGCCGCTTCCCCTGGGATAACGGCAACTACCCCGGCATGACCGAGCCTTCGCCGGGCTACCATGGCGTGCGCTTCTACGAGACCTTCGGCGACTTTGGCTTCACCATGCGCGCACGCATGGAAACGCTGCGCGTGTACGGCGCCACGCTGTCACCCAACAGCGCGTGGCAGATTATGCAGGGTATCGAGACCCTGCCGGTGCGGATGCGCGAGCACTGCCGCAACACGCTGGCCGTCGCGCAACATCTTCAGTCGCATCCGGCCATCGAGTGGGTTAACTACCCAGGCCTGCCAGAGCATCCGCAGTACCCCTTGTTGCGCAAGCAGAT
>CBDUQI010000002.1:0-82373 GCA_965369325.1 uncultured Gammaproteobacteria bacterium | reverse complement strand
GCGCCCGCAACCGCCGCGTTGTACTGCGCATCACCAACTAAGCCGGCGGTGCGGAGCGTCCGCACAGCAGCCGTTTGGCTGACCGGTCTGATTGGCCTGCTCGGTGCATGCACCGGGCAGGCTGATCGCCTTCCCTTAGATAGCTATCCGCTGTCGCAAGTGCAGGTGATAAGCGCCAGCACAAATCAGGCTCACAAGTTCTCCGTGCATCTGGCCGAAACGCCCGCACACCGCACCCAGGGGCTCATGTACGTACGCGAACTGCCGTCCGATACCGGCATGCTGTTCGTATTCCCCACGCCTGCCCCATTATCGTTCTGGATGAAGAACACGTTTATTCCACTGGATATTATTTTTCTTGATCCGGATGGGCGCATCATCAACATCTCCGCTGGCGCCAAACCGCGTACCTTGTCACGGCATGTGGCTGATGACGACGCGGTAGGAGTGCTTGAAATCAATGGCGGGCTCGCCGAAAAGCTGGGTATCAAGCCTGGCGACCGGGTTATCCATCCCCACTTTGGCGGTTAGCCTGCTGAGGGCACGCCTGGCGTCCTTCGTGCGCACGCCTGCGCCAATCCATTCCCACACTTGGCCGCAGGCAATTGCCTGCCCCGCGGAGGGCACATGCTCAAATGCTTTTCTATCGCATTACTGGCGCTGGCTGTACTGGGCAGCCTGCTCCCACCGCAGCATGCCCGGGCCCGCAACATCAACTCCGCGCAGGCACCGATCGTGAGCATCGGCGAGGGCTACTGGAACAACACGCAGGTTGATCAGGTGCTCGAGCGCACGCTAGCGGTGCACCTGGCCCCATCGCTGGAGCACCTCAACAGCAATGAGCGGCAGGTACTGAACCTGCTGCTGGAGGTGGGATCTATTTTTCAGCACCTGTACGAACAGTCCCAGCACCCACAGGCGCACGCCGCGCTGGAAGCGCTGGTAAGCGCGCACCCGCCTGGCCCCGATGACCCGCTGATCTCCCGATTGGCGCAACTTTACTGGCTGTTCAACGGGCCGGTGGCGACCACCCTGCAGAATAAGCGAGTGCCCTTTCTGCCGGTTGAGGAGGAGCAGCCCGGGCGCAATGTGTACCCGTGGAGTATTACGCCCGAATGGATCGAGGCGTACATCAGCGCGCACCCCGAAGAGCGCGATATGCTGCTGCACCCGCGCACAGTCGTAAAGTTCGCCACTCCGGCAAATGTGGCCCAGGATATCGCAATGCTAGAGCGTCATCCGGGATTGGCATTGCTGCATCCACCACTTGAAGCGCGGCTGCACGCGCTCGCGGAAATAGGGATGGAGCACCGAGGCGAACAGACACTGTATGCCGTGCCCTACTCGCTCGCCTACGCCCCGGAGCTACTGCGGGCATCGCAATTGTTGCGCGATGCTGCCACCCACGCGCAGGTGGACGCACCAGACTTTGCCCAGTATCTGCGACTGCGCGCGACAGATCTGCTCAGCGACGACTACGAAGCGGGTGATGCGGCATGGGTAACAGGCACGTTCGGTAACATCAACGCACAGATCGGGAGCTACGAGACCTACGACGATAAACTGTTCGGCAGCAAAACCTTCTTTGGCCTAAGCCTCCTGTTGCGCGACACCCAACGCAGCGAGGCGCTGGCCACCGCAATTGCCAGCCTGCAGAAATTGCAGGATGCGTTACCGTACGAAGACACCAAGCGCATCCGCAGTGACATCCCAGTGGGCGTCTACAACGTGGTAGCGGACTTTGGCCAGGCGCGTAGCACCAACACCGCTACCATTTTGCCGAACGACCCCGATCACTCACGCAAATACGGCCGCACGATTTTACTACGCTACAACCTTCTCACGCATGCGCAGCTGTACGACAATCGCCGGGCGGCGTTTGCGGCGGCAGTGGCGCCAGAGCATCTTGTGGACTTCACCAAGCAAAGTGGATTTCAGCGCACGCTGTGGCATGAGGTTGGCCACTATCTGGGCCCGGATGCAAGCACTGATGGCCGCTCGCTTGATGAGTCACTAGGCGCATACTCCGATCTGTTTGAAGAGCTCAAGGCCGATCTGGTCTCGCTTTTCGCCGCACGCCACCTGCAGGCGCAGGACCTGCTGGACGCGGCCGGCGTACGCGGGTTTTACGCCGATGGGGTGCTGCGAGTGTTGCAAAAAGTACGCCCTTCGCCCGGGCAGCCCTACCAGAATATGCAGCTTATTCAGATGAACCATTTTCTGGATACGGGCGTACTGAGCCCCGCGGCTGATGAGGGACATCTACGCATCAACTACGAGCGCTTTCATCAGTCGACCACACAATTACTACGTGAAGTTATTGCAATCCAGCAGGCCGGCGATCAACGCCAGGCTGCCGCCTATGTGCAGGCAGGTACGCGCTGGCAGCCGTTACACGAACACATCGCCACACGCATGAACAGCGCTGCCAAATACCGTTACTGGCTAATGCGCTACGGGGTGCTGGGGCAGTAAGTTGACGCCGATCTGGCGCGCGGTCTGGTTAACGACAACGCACCTGATACTGTAGATCGTAACCGAAACGGTCGGACGCTCGTTGCGAGTGCACACGCTCCTCGATATCGACACCGTCCTTGCACAGGCCGCGTATCTCCAGCCAGTCCTGCAGCCACAACATCCGCGTTTGCTCGGCTTGAGGGTCATCAGCCGGGTAGGCGGCAGAGGAGCGGGCTTCGAACTTCAACGCGCTGTTGTCGTCCGGCACTTCGCTTAGGCGGCTATAAGAATGGCGATCGTACTGTGCGTTGGGATCCAGCGCGGCGCAGCCCTGGATGAGGAACACTGCCGCCGCCAGAATCACCATCACGTTGCACTGCTTACTCACTGCTGCTTCACCTCAATTGAACGCTGGGCAAGCCCGGTATTACCCGTGGCAGGATCGTATGCGAAGACGGTCGCCAGATACTCGCCCGGCGCGTCTATCGGCAGATCGGCCGCGAAGATACTCTCCTCGCCTGCATACTCCAGCGGCATTTCAAACAGCAGACTCCCATCCGCCCGGGTTACCCGTGCCGCAATCTCATAACCCGCCGAATCCCATGTGCCCTCCGGTTGTGTGGGACACCCGCACAGCATCACCACCTTGGCGCGCAACGGCACGCTTGCGCTCTTACCAGACCAGACCACCTGCTCTTCGGGCTGGCGAATCTCCACCGCAAACCCGCCCATCTCCAGTACCCAACCGTCGCGTCCGGTGATATGCCGCCCCGGTAGTACCCATTGAGTGCTGCTGACGGTGTTGATGGACTGCGGATAGCCGATGGGCCCCTCGCCAGTCACTTGCACGCGCGTAGGCGCGCGTAACGACAACGTCGTGTTGAACACCGCAGTGCTCTGCGAGGACAGACGCTCCCCGCGCACGCGGGGCGTTTGCATGATCAGCGCCTTTGCACCCACCTCGCCGATGGTAATGCCCTCACTCAGCAACTCGCCGGTATCCGCATCATGCACCTTAATTTTCATGCCCATCGAAGGCCCTACAAACATCGCATCTCTGGCCATCACGCGCACGGTGAGCTCGGTGGGGACGGGATCGACAGACCACAACAAATGCCCGCCCGCCGACGCGGAAGTACTGTGCACGGCCTCCGCAGACGGGGCCGTTGGCGGCGGCTCGATCATTGGTGCGCCGCTCGTGCAGCCGCCCAGCAGCAGGCCGGCGAACAATGTCACGGTGCCCGCGACACCCGCGTAGCCGGGGTGGCCATTAATGCCGTGTCGAAAAGGCGCGGGCGGCCATGCCTCCGACAATTCACCTAGATCTACCATCGTCACCCTTATTGCGCTGTGTCGCGCGCCGCCAGCGGATGCAAACGAACCCTGGTGGCGCAAAGCAGTCACAATACAATAGCGCGGCGCCGGGCTCCACGTCCGTGCCCGCCACCAGAGTGACAACGCACGCGCAGCAATGTGAGGAGAACACCATGACGTCAAGTGCCAAAGGTAGATGGGCAGTCGCGCTACTGTTCGCGGCGGCCGGCTCGCCGTTGCTGGCCACCGCGACGCAGTCGCCGCCGCCAACGATTGCGTTTGTGAACGCGGATGTACTGGCCATGGACGGTCATGGCTTGCGCCACGAGCAGACAATACTGGTACGCGGGCAGCACATCGTACAGATGGGCGCGGATGATACTGTGGATATTCCGCCGAGCGCACAAGTAGTGTCAGCCGCGGGCAAGACGCTTATCCCTGGTCTGTCGGAGATGCACGCGCATATCCCAGCGGCGGCGCGCGGCCCCGAGTATCGCGATCGCGTGTTGCAGCTGTTTCTGGCCTACGGCATCACCACCGTCCGCGGCATGCTGGGGGAGGAAAGCCATTTGGAACTACGCCAAGCAATACAGGACGGTGAGGTGCTAGGCCCCCGCCTGTTCACCTCCGGCCCGTCACTGAACGGGCGTAGTGTCCACAGCCCGGCGCAGGGCGCAAAGATGGTGCGAGCGCAGGCACAAGCCGGGTACGATTTTATCAAGCTGCACCCCGGGCTAACGCGAGCGCAATACGAGGCGATCGTGGCCGCCGCGCAGGAGCACGGGGTGATGCTGGCCGGGCACGTTTCCAACGAGGTGGGCATGGCAGCCACATTCCGTGCCCGCCAGTCCAGCATCGACCATCTGGATGGCTATCTGCGCGCACTAAGCAACGCCAGCGACGCCCAGTTCTTCGGTTTCGACCTGGCGCAGAACCCCTCGCTTCCAGCTTTTGATACGGTGGCCAGAAAAACTGCTGAAGCCGGTATCTGGAACGTGCCAACGATGGCGCTGGTGGAAAATCGCTTTCGTCCGCTGGCGCAGACACTCAAGATGCCCGCGCTTGCCTACATGCCACCAAGTATTGTGCGCAGCTGGCGCGAATCTGTCGCGCAACTGCAGGACAACCCCGATGTCACCCCGCAGGCAGGCGAGCGCTTTGTGCAAGTACGCCGTGCGCTGCTTTTGAGCCTGCACGAACATGGCGCCGGGATCCTACTGGGCTCTGACGCCCCTCAGGTATTCAACGTGCCGGGATTCGCGACACAACAGGAGCTGCAGATTCTGGTTGCGAGCGGGCTCAGCCCGATTGATGCGTTACGCGCGGGCACCGTTAATCCGGCACGCTACTTCAAAGCCACCGACGTATTCGGCACGCTGCGCGAGGGCCTGGAGGCGGATATAGTCATGCTGAACGCCAATCCACTCAGTGACATTGAACATGCGCTGGATATCGACGGTGTGATGGTGCGGGGTCGCTGGCTGGACCGCGTGGCCCTGGATGCGATGCTGGCGGGGCTAAAATAGCCGGGGAGCCGACATCGTGGGCGGCCCGCAGTGCGGGCCACCTGCCAGACTTCGCAGGCGCGCTATGACTTAGCGCTTACCCCTGCGTGCCGTTTTCTTGCGACGCGGCGCCTTCCGCTTGGCAGCGGTCGATTTGCGCTTACGCACGGCAGTTTTCTTCTTCGCCACTTTGCGACGCGTTGGTTTCTTGCGCGTTGCAGGTTTCTTGCGAGCTGCCGTTTTCTTCTTCGCTACAGTCGCTTTCTTCTTACGCGTGACGCGTTTTTTCTTGCCGGCCGCCTTGTCCCACTCTTTTTCAAGTTTGCCCACAACCCGATCGGCTGCTTTGGCTTGCTTCAAGTGGGCTTTAGACGCGCGATGCGCCTCCCGTGCCGGTTTCGCCTGAGCACGCAACTCAGCCGCCGCTTCCCGCGCCTTAGCGAGGTCGTTGGTGAGCTTTTTGACTTGCGCGCTTACTTTGCGTTTGACACCGGCATTTTTGGTTTTGCCGAGTCTCTCCTGACGCTTGGCCAACTGCCCACGCAGCCGTGCCACAAGCGCAGAACTACGCTTTAGCTGTGCCGCGAGCGTCTTTGCTTCACGACCCAGCGCCTTCTCCGAGCGTGCCGCAAGCTTTACGAAATCTTTTCGCGCAGCGAGGAACGCCTTTTGTGCAGATGCAACTTCTTTCGACATTAAAACGTCTCCGTTCAAGCAGACGGCGCTAAGTATAACGGTTTTACAGAACAAATTTCGAACCGGCGCACATAAACGATCACCGCGTGGCACGGGCGTGCGCCAAGCGATCGCAACAAAGTGTAAAACGCGCCGTTGGTACGTTTGGCCAAAATCACTTTTGCCAACCCTCGGAGCCGCGGATTTTTTTCTGGCGAACAGTGACGAACTCAAGATGCAACGGCGTTCACTTGCAGGCAAACTGGCTGCACTGGCGAGTTTTTCGAGTTCGAGAAAAATGGAAAATTGGGACAAATATTGGGCACACGGTTTTCTAACTTCGTGCGCTGATGCGTTTTCCGGCAATTACGAAGGCAGCATGCGCAGCGTCTGGCGGGAGTATTTCGAAACGCTGCCCGGTGGCGCCTGCATCGTCGATATATGTACTGGAAACGGGGCAATCGCCGCAATTGCCGCGCAAACCAGTTTTGCGATGGACGCGCATTTTGAAATTCACGGCGTCGACAGCGCAAAAATTCAACCAGAGCGCGCACTCAGTGAGCATCCGGAAATACTCGAGGTCATTCATTTTCACGCGCAAACGCAAGCGCAGATGTTGCCTTTTGACGACAACAGCATCGATGCCATCACCGGACAATACGCGCTCGAGTACACCCCGATAGAACAGACGGTCGCTGAACTGGCGCGCGTCATGCGCCCGGGCGCAAGCGGACTGTTTGTAGTTCATCACGATGATTCAGTGGTGCTGAACACCGCGCGCGAAGAATTGCGCCACTCACATTTCCTTTTTAACCAATCCGAACTGTTCCATGCTGCGCGAAATATTATTCAAATCGTCGCGAATGCGCGCACGCCTGCTCAACGCCAGGCACTGGCCAACAATCCGCAGGCGGAACATTGGCGCAATCAACTGAACGGCGCGGCGGGAGAGATCACCGAAAAGTTGCGTTCCTCACCGCATCCGGAACTGCTCACAAACGCGCTCGGCATGGTGCGCGAAGCCTATGGCGCCGTTGAACAGGGAGCGGCATCGGCGCTTGCGTTGCTCGAACACGGTAAGCAGGAACTGCTGGCCAATGAAGAGCGGCTTCAGGATCTGGCCGGCGCGGCGCACAGCGAGCAGCGAATGCAGCAACTCACGCAATGGTTTGCGCAGTCGGGCGTCAGGGGCGCGCAGTTTGCACCGCTTAAACACGACGGCGCACGCCTTGTTGGATGGAAGCTACAAATAGACAAGACCCGCTAAGCTTCTAACCTTCGACAACAAACGTGGTATTTTTACAACTCTAGTAGAACTTAGGTATTCGCCTACGGTCTAAATTCGGCGCTTCAGTCGACACCTCAAACTTCTCCCGTAATATCTTTTTTGGATATATATCAACGCTTTTTGCAGTTGATCTCACTACTCGCTAGCTGCCATTCCACACCTGTTGTTAAATAGTCACAATGTGTTATTGTTGCAACAGTTGTGTTGTAACCCCTAGGAAAGGCGCCAACCGACCCCCACGCACAGCGAGAGTCCGCACCGATCGTTGTTATTTTGCAACAATATTTATCGGGAGAGCCGTATGCCCCAATCAGCTACGCTCCGTCAGGCGGTCAAGCTAGCGCTTGCCACCGGACTGACAGCCACCGCAACCGCCCCCATGGGCGCCGTTGCCCAAAGCGATGACATTGCCGCGCAAGACAAAGTGACGGTGACTGGATCGCGTATCAAACGCGTCGACATTGAAGGCCCACAGGCTGTCACGGTGATCAGCCGGGCCGACATCGACAGCTCCGGCGACATCTCGGTCGCCGAAGTGCTCAGAGGCACCACGTTCAATACGTTTGGATCGTTCAAACAAAGCTCGGGCAGTTCTGCCCAAAGCCAGGCTGTCGTCAGCCTGCGCGGACTGGGTGCGCAGCGCACACTGGTTCTGATTGACGGACGACGCCAGTCGGGCTCGCCCACCTTCGCCGCAGGCTCCTCGCAGAATCTCAACGTTATCCCCATCGCGGCGGTTGAACGGATTGAAGTACTGCGCGACGGCGCCTCGGCCGTCTACGGCGCAGATGCCGTCGGTGGCGTAATCAACATTATCTTGCGCAAAGATTTTGAAGGGCTCGCACTCAGCGCCTCTGTGGGCCGCCCGACCCAGGATGGTGGTGATGAGGAGGCCTACGCCATCACCGGCGGGGTCAGCTCCGGCAAAGGCAACATCACCTTTGCCCTGGATCACTCCGCGCAGGACATCATCTTCAACAGTGATCGGGACTTTTCCGATGTGGGCCTGTCGAACTTCGGCTTCCCCGGCAGCTTTTTTGCCAGTGCGCCGAATCCCGCGGACCCGACCGGGGTCAACACCATTTCTATTGGCACCTTCCCGGACCCGCGCTGCCCCGGCAGCGACAGCGATGGTGACGGCATCCTCGATACCAGCGCCACGCTGGATGAGAATGGCGCCTCCGCACCCGACACCAGCGACCCGCTGTTCCCCTCCTCAACCGTGACCACACCAACCTGCCGTTACAACTACGCAGGGGTTGCGGCCAACGAGGCAAGCATTGAGCGGGACAGCCTGTTCCTGAGCGGGAACTACGAGGTATCGGACAACGTAAGCTTCTTCGCCCGAGGGATTTTCTCGCGGACGGAATCCTTTGGCCGCTACGCCCCCACGCCAAATCTGGGCGGCACACCGTTCCTGCCCACCATTGGCGCGGACAACCCCAACAATCCCACCAACCCGGCCAACCTGGCCAACTCAGTGGGTGATGACTTAAGCGCCTTCCACGGCTTTACGGTACAGGCGCCAGTATTTGATGCGAACGGCGACCCGGTGGGCGTGGGTGGCTGCGATCTGGACAACGACGATGCCTGCGTGCAGGAAACGGTGGAAACCACGCTCACCGGCCCGTTTGATCTGTCCGTGTTCTATCGCAACGTGCCCGGCGGCTTCCGCGACTCGTTGGTCGCCGGCACCCTCACTGATGTGCTGGCTGGCCTGGAAGGCACTAACGACTGGTTCGGCGGTGCAGAATGGGAAGTGGGCCTCGCGCATAGCCGTCAGGAAAGCAAAGACACCTCTAAGGGTCTGGCTATTCGAAGCGCGCTGCAAGGCGCCATCGATGATGGCAGCTACGACATCTTCAGCGTCAACGCCGATGTCAACCAGCAGACCGCAATCGCGCAGACATTTGTGCATGAAGGCTTCCACGATGAGTCGACCCGCATTGTGACCCTGGACGGCACCATTGGCTTTGACCTCGCACAACTGCCCTCCGGGCCTGTCGGTTTCGCGGTCGGCTTTGAGTACCGTGACGAGAAGTTCTCGCAAGACTACGACGCCCTGCAGAACGCAGGCAACGTGGACGGCTCCGCTGGCGGGCAGGACATTACCGGCGCCCGTACCGTGTTTGCCCTGTTCACCGAACTGTCTTTCGCACTGACCGACTCACTAGAACTTGGCCTTAAGGCCAGATACGACAGCTACAACGATTTTGGTACCGCCACCAATCCACAGCTTTCGCTGGCGTGGCGCCCCATCGACTCGTTGTTGCTTCGAGCCAACTACGGCGAAGGCTTCCGTGCTCCCAGCATGGGGGAGCTGTACTCCGGCCTCGCGCAGAGCTTTAACGGCGCGGTTGACACCACCCGCTGCGCAGCAGTGGCTGTGAGCCAGGGTGGCAGCGTGGTCGACAACGGCGATGGCAGTGTCACCGTTAACGCACCTGATGCCGGCTTCCCGCTAGGTTCACCGTGCCTGCGCACGCAGTACCAGAACCTGGGCGGCGGCAATCCGAACCTGCAAGCTGAAGAATCGGAGAACTTCACTGTCGGCTTCGTGTGGAGCCCGCTGGATGATCTGACACTGTCGGCCGACTATTACGATATCGAGCTGACTCAGGAGATTGGCACCGTGCCATTGCAGGACATTCTGGATGCGGAATTCCTGGCCGGCGGCAGCAGTGCATTTGTGTCGCGCAACCCCAACGGCACCATTAACTTCATCTCAGCCAACAATCAGAACCTGCAGGGCAGGCGCACAGACGGCATCGACCTGAATGTGGACTACCGCGTCCAGGCCGGCGACTTTGGCGATCTTCGCTTTGATTTGCTGTACACACACATCTTCGAGTACCAGCAGCAAATCCTCGAAACCGACCCGTTCCGACGCCTGCAGGGCGTGTTCGACCCAGACACCCGGGCCAGCCTGTCGGTCAACTGGAGTCGCGGTGACTTCGCGGCCGCGCTAAACGGCTCGTACGTCACCGACACCTCGTTGAGCGATGATTCGGCCAGCCTGGATGACTGGACCACGTGGGATCTTCAGGTGTCCTGGACCACGCCGTGGGATGGCAAAGTGGCGGTCGGCGCGCGCAACCTGTTTGACGAGGAACCGCCGCTGGACTTCTTAGGTCTGGACAACCCGTTCTACGCCAACTCCTTGCACGACATTTACGGTCGAGTGCCGTATCTGCGTTACGAACAGCAACTATAGCTACCGTGTGCGGCCACCACTGCAGTTAATTCGCGTGCAGTGTGTGGAGTGGGCCCGCCGTCTGGCGGGCCCTTTTTTATGTTTGTCTGTATTCGCTGCCAGCCGCGCTGAGAGATCGACCGGCAGCCCGGCTCAGCCTTCCGCAAGGCTCTCCCGGATCGCCTCGTGCGCAAGCCGCACACGGCGCACCCAGGGGCCGTTGCGCTGTACAACACCCGGCAGACGGCGCATGGCCGCTTCGGCGCGGGCATAGCTGGGGTAGAACCCGGTCACCAGAACAAAGCGTTCGGACTTACCGTCCTCGGCGCTCTGTCGGTAGTAGGCCAGCTCGCCATCAAAGTTGAGCGCTTCAACAAACCGCTGCAACTCCTCGGCACTACGCGTGGTGAGCATCTGAATCAGGAACTCGTCTTTCGATTGCCCCAGCAGCCAGCGCTCGGATTGCAGGCCATGCTGCTGCGCGAACGCCTGGACAATATCGGCAGGACTAGCCTGCGCGCTGGCCGGCGCCGCCTTCAGTTCAGAGGCATGGCCAGCAATGGACGCAGGTGCTGGCGCCACCGCGGCGCCCAGCGTGAGCGCAGCAGGCGCTGCGCTGTTCTGCGACTGCACAGCAGCCAGCTCTATCGCCGGCATAGGTGACGCGGCGGCGGCCGACATAAACACGGCATCGGTTGCCGATGTTGACCGCGCATTGTCAACCACCGGCTCGCTGAGCACTGCCGCGGCGGGCGGCGTTGCCAGCGTCATCGGGTCGTCCTCACTGAGCGCCTGTGGCGTAAACACCTCAGCACCGCGCGGGGCCTGAGCTACCGGTGCAGCCATTGCCGTCGATGGTAACGCCGCCGCCACCTCGTGGGCACCCGAGTTCTGCAACTTGCCCGCGTCGGGCGCTGGAGCTTGGTACCGCGCGGCCATCAGCACCAGCGCATCATCGCCCACCGATTGCAAATCCAGATCCAACGCTGCACGCCGCTCCCTCGCCTTAGAGGCAAGCCGGTTGACGGCGGCGCTGGGCTCCACCACAGCGGATGTGAGCGTGGCGGCTACGCTTGAGGCGTCGACAGTCACATTGGCATCGGCGGCACCATCGGCGGTGCTGGCGTTACTCAACAACACCCCGCCCACAATCAACTCGATGCCCACCACCGCCGCGACGACGGGCCCAGCGCCGGTGCGCGCAACAAGCTGCCCGCCCCAGTGGCGGCTGTCGTTAAGCGCGAGGCTGGCCCCCGCCAGCGCCCGCTGGGTCTTACTAGCGGCAACACCAGCGCGACGCTGCAACGATGTGCCGATCTGCCGTGCCATACCACGCAACACGGGCAAACCCATGCGCGTGAGCAACTGGGGAGCCCAGGCCCACGGCAGCGCGAGTGCAGGCGCGGGCAGCGGACTGGGCGAGCCCATCGATTCGGCCTGCGAGGGCGACAGTGGCACCACCTCGGGCGTGCGAGCACCCGCCTCGCCACTCAGCACACGCCGCTCCCACATCAGCTCCTCGACTGCACTTAGCACACTCGAGCGCGTGACCACTGGCACCTGCTCGAGGCAGGAGGCGGTCAATGCCATATCCGCCAGGATGTTAATTCGCCGTGGCACACCCGCCGTGTATTCGTAAATTGTACGTACCGCCTCATCGCGAAATAGCTCGCGTCCGCGGCCTGCCGCCTGGCCCATGCGATGCGCAATGTAGGCACCGGTCTCCTCGGCGCTCAAGTTGAATAGGTGGCTTTGCAAAATCACCCGCTGCTGCAGTTGCTCCAGCTCCGGTCTCGCGATCGTCTCACGCAGGTTCGGCTGGCCCACCAGCACCAGGCCCAGCAACTGCATGCCCTGGCTTTGCATGTCTGCCAGCATGCGCACCTCTTCCAGCGCGGTCATCGACAGATTCTGAGCATCGTCAATCACCAGCACCGGCCGCTGACCCGAGGCCAGCCTTATGTTCAGCACGCGCCGCAACAGCGTCAGCAGCTCGGCTTTGTTGTCGGTGGCACGATGGTGCTCAAGCGACAACAATATCGCCTGTAACAACTGCGTATCGTTAAGTTGGGTCTGGTGCAACATCAGCACCTGTTTGGCGCTGGCCCGGCAAACCTCTTGCACCAGCATGGTTTTGCCGGTGCCTATAGGCCCGGTAAGCACCATGACGCCTTCGCGCTTGTATAGCGCATACTCCAGCCCCGCGCGTGCGCGGGCATGCGATTTACTCAGGAACAGGTATCCCGGATCAGCGCTAAGCCTGAATGGTGACTCACGTAGATTGAAGAACTCTAGGTACATTGCGCCCTGGCTCCACAGCATCCTACCCAGATGCGAAACCAGTATAGTTATGTAGCCTCTGGAATGCCATTGCGCCCTGCGCGCTCGGAGCCCGGATTTAGCTGCGTGCGAGTGCATTGCACAGAGGCTGTTCGCGTCACAGCGCCCCGGCTACAACATCCGGCTTGCCGATCCGCTCGGTTTTCGCCAACATGCTGATTGGTAGGGGTCGGTATCGAGATGCCGGTGGAACAAATCAGCGTCACACAGCTATATGCGCAAGCGGTCGGAGAACACTCTGCCGGGCACCTTGCTATGGCTGAACGCCTGTGTCGGCAGATACTCGGAATTAACCCGCAACACCCCGATGCCATGCACCTACTGGGGTTGCTGGCAGCTGATGCACGCCAGATCGCCTCGGCGGTGTCGCTCATCCAGCGTGCCATTGCCGTTCATGCCAATCCCGACTACTACGTAAACCTGGGTCTGATACTGCAGGGTGAAGGCCGCCTGGATGAGGCGATCAGCTGGTCGCGGCAAGCCACCGCACTGGACCCTTCTCACGCGACCGCCTGGACCAACCTGGCTAACCAACTACGCAATGCCGGGCAGTTGCGCAAAGCCATCGAGACATACGAAACTGCGCTGCCGCTTGCGGGCAACGATCCGCAACTGCTGTCCAACTACGCCAGCGCCCTGCATGCAGACCAGCAGGATGGCGCTGCCATCTTGGTGTATCAGCAGGCACTTAGCCTGGCGCCCGATGAGCCCGGGATCCACTCCAATCTGGGCATCGCTTATCAGGCACAGGATAATATTGACGCGGCCATCCAAGCCTACACTGAAGCATTGCGTCTGGACCCTGCGATGGTACAGGCCGGATGCAATCTGGCCGCGCTGCAACTTGCCCGCGGCCGCTCGGGCGAGGCTATCGCGCGCACCCAGGCCGTACTGAGGGTCGATCCGGGTAACCGCTCGGCGATGTCGCTGCAAATCATCGCGCATACCGAAGCCGGTGACAGCCAAAGCGCCATGCGGCTGCTTAGGCTCGAGCAGCTGGTGCATACGCAAGCTCTGCAGTTTTCGGCCGACGCTTCGGGTACCGGGCAGGACGACGCGCTGGCCGATCTGAACCGACGTCTCGCGCAGCATATTCTGCAGCATCCCACGCTGGCGCCGGACCCCGCCGGCAAAACGACCACCGGCGGGCAGCAGACGCGAAACCTGCTGGAGGGCGATACCGGCCCGATCGTGGACTTGGTGCAACACATCAACCAGGCGGTGAATGACTACTTCCAGCGCCTGGCCGCGGTCGGCAGCGATGACCACCCGTATTTGGCATGGCAGCCCGCCCACTGGCGTCTGCACATATGGGCCACCGTGCTTGAGCGAGGTGGCCATCAGCGCCCGCATATCCACCCGGATGGATGGGTGAGCGGCGTTTACTACGTGTGCGTGCCGGATGAGGCAGTTGATGAACAGCGCGAACAGAGCGCAGGTTCTCTTCAGTTCGGTCATCCGCCGGGGCAGCTGAAGAGCACTGCAACCCCCATCATCCGTACGGTGCTGCCGGTCGAAGGGCAACTGGTGCTGTTCCCATCCTATCTTTATCACAGCACAGTCCCGTTCGAGGGTGATCGCTCGCGCATCAGCATCGCCTTTGATGTACTGCCGCTGGATAAGCCGCCGGTACCGGTTCGCACACAGGACCCGAGCAGCGACCTTGATCGCGCACGTATAGCCCTGCAGCAAGGCAAGATGGATGAAGCGACGCGGCTGGCTGAGGCAATGACCCAGTCCGCGCCGGACCTCGCCGAGGGCTGGCACGTTCTAGGTCAGGTGGCCATCCGCACGGCCGACTTCGCCGCGGCGAGCCAGCATTTCGCACGCGCCAGCGGGCTCGCGCCCGAGGAAGTTTCCCATTGCCGCGAACTGGCCAATGCGCTGCGCCAGGAGCAACGCATGGGCGAAGCCCTAGCCGCCTACGAGGCCGGCTTGTTACTGGCACCGCACGATGTTGCTTTGCTAATTGCACGTGCCTCGCTGTTCACTGATATGGGTATGTTCGAGCAGGCTAGCGAGTCCTACCAGCAGGCCCTGGCGACCAACCCCGACAGCGGCGCGGCTCATTACGGCCTAGCGTTTGTCAAAACCTGGCGCAATGACGACCCGCAGATTGCGGCATTGCATGAGTCGCTGGCCAAGGGCGAGGCGTTACCGGAATCGGACCGCTCACTCATGCACTTTACTCTCGGGCGCGCCTACGACAACCTGGGTGATCATGAGGTAGCGTTCAGACACTTCACTGCGGCCAATGCCTTCAAGCGACGCAAAGTTCAGTTCGATCTGGAAAACGAAAAAGCCAATACCGAACGCATTATTCGAGCCTTCTCGCCCTCGGTATTCGCCTCGCGCGAGCCGCGTGGCACGCCGGCACAACATCCCGTGCTTATTGTTGGCATGCCACGCTCGGGCACCACGTTGGTCGAGCAGATTCTCGACAGCCATCCGCAGATACACGGGGGCGGCGAGCTTAACGATCTATGGCGCAGTATCAGTCGCATTGGCCCCTGGTTGCCCGCAAACGGGCAACTCCCCGAATCGGTGCGCGAGGTGCAGGAGGAAGGCTGGCGGCAGGTGGGTGAGCACTACGCCGGGCGCTTGCGCGCACTAAACCCGGATGCGCTCAGGATCACCGATAAAATGCCCTTCAACTACACGTTGCTGGGGCTGGCGCGCATGATGATGCCCAACGTGCGCATCATTCACGTGGTACGTGATCCAATGGACACCTGCCTGTCGTGTTACTTCACCTCGTTCGCGGCCGACCGCGGGTTCACCAACGACTTGCGCGAAGTCGGCGGCACTTATCTCACCTATCAGAACTTGATGGATCACTGGCGTGCCATCCTGCCCGGCGGCATTCTGGAAGTGCAGTACGAGGAACTGGTGGACGACATCGAAGGGCAAGCCCGACTCATGCTGGAGTACTTGGACGTGCCCTGGTCCGAGGACTGTCTGGCCTTTCACAAGAACCATCGGGTCGTAAACACCGCCAGCCACGTGCAAGTGCGCCAGCCCGCTTACAAATCCTCCGTGGGCCGATGGCGCAAATATCGTCATCACCTTGGGCCGTTGCGCCAGGCGCTGGGGCTTGAAACGACGCGCCGACGCCGCTGACCGGGCGCCTCGACGCTGCCAAAAAGCCCATGAAAATTGCCCATCTGTTCGCCGTCCCGTTTGCCGAATTCGTGCTGCCGCCGGAGCAGCACGCACTGCTGGGACAACTGTCCGAGCTATTTATCGCCCGCGAGCAGGCCGGTGACCAGTACCGCAATAAGACCCACCGCTCCACCCAGCAAGGGGCGCTGTTTGAAAGCAACTTCGACCTATTTAACTGGCCAGACCCGCCGGTGCGCACACTGGCCGGGTTCTGCCACAGCAGTCTGGCGCAACTCATCAATCGCACCACGGACTACTCACCCGAGGAGCTGCAACGGCTGCACTTTGAATACCACGCATGGTTTCATGTGACCCGAAATGGCGGTTTTCAGGGGTTGCATAACCATCAGAACGCCTCCTGGTCAGGCGTATTCTGCGTAGACCCAGGCGATACCAGCAAGCAACATCCCGACAGTGGCGCCGTGCGCTTTCACGACCCGCGCGGGATGGCCGACATGTATCTGGATGCTGGCAATCAGCGGCTGGTCATGCCCGCTAACCAGGGTGTCTTCCAGGTGCAACATGCGCCGGGTAAGCTGGTGATCTTCCCCTCGTACCTGCTGCACGAGATTTTCGCCTATGTGGGGCAGCGGCCACGCATTGTGGTGGCGTTTAACTGCATGATGCGGATGAAGTAGTGCCCGGTGGCTCGCAGTCTCCGGATGCGCTCGTGCAACGGGGCAAACAAGCGCTTGAGCAGGGACAGCTGCCCGAGGCAATAGGTTGTTTTCGCCGCGCGTTGCAGCTGGCTCCTGAACATCTGCAGGCGCGCCTGGGCCTGGCGCAGATCGCTGCCAATACCGGCAACCTGGATCAGGCCCGGCAACTGCTGGAAGTCGCGATTGCCAAGCACCCTACACATCCGGAGAGCCGTTTTCGATATGCCTTGCTGCTGGCCGCCAGCGGCGAACTGCACGCTGCGGTGCAAGCGCTGCATGAGGCTCATCGGTTACAACCCGAACAAGGCATGATCCTAATTCGTAAAGGTCTGCTGGAACTGCAACTGCAACGACAAGAGGATGCGGCTGCGAGTTTTCAGCACGCGCTGGCGGTGCAACCCGCGCTAAGTGCCGCCAGCAACGACACGCGCCTTCCCACCGGCATGCGCGAGCAAGTGGCAACCGCGCAAAAAACCCTGCGCCAGCACTATGTGGGTATGCTCGAGGATGCATTGCAGCTAGCCCGCGAGCGGGACGGCAAGGATGCCACGCAACGGCTCGCGCAATGTTTTGCCATTTTGCGCGGCCAGGTATCTAAACAATGGCTGCATCCGCAACAACGCCCTGAGTTCCTGCTGATGCCGCAGATGCCAGCGCGCGCCTGGTACGAGGCAGAGGAATTTGCCTGGGCCGAGCGCGTGCGAGCGCAGTTCGCCATGATTGCGGATGAGTACCAGGCGCTACTCGGTCACCACGAGCAATTTGAGCCCTATATCCACGGTACCGGTGATGGCGGCGACGCGGTGACGCCGCAGGGCACTGACTTCTCAACCCTGGCCGGCTCGCGCAACTGGACGGCCTTCCACCTGGACCGCGCGGGCGCGCTGGAAACCAACCGCAAACGTTGCCCACGCACTAGCGCGCTGATGGACGAGCTACCGCTGGCGCGTGCCGATGGCTACATGCCGGAGGTGTTCTTCTCGTTGCTGGAGCCGGGCGCGCACATCGTGCCGCACTACGGCCAGATGAACGTGCGTCTGACCGTTCACTTGGCCGTGCAGATCCCTTCAGACTGCGCGATCCGCGTGGGCGAGCAAACGCGCCAGTGGATGCCCGGTGAGCTGCTGATTTTTGATGACAGCTTTGAACATGAGGCGTGGAACCGCAGTGATGAATTACGTGGTGTGCTGATTTTTGAAGTCTGGCATCCCGCCTTGAATGACGCCGAAATTTTTGGCTTACAGCAGTTCTTTGCCAGCCGTCATGCCTGGATGTCTCGATTCGCTGGCGAGAATTCGGGCAGTGCAACCAACGCGCCGATAAACTCCTCGTAGTGGCGCCAGCGCCCTACCGCCCGCGTGTAGATGGGCTGGCGCACCTGCCAACGGCTGAGCGTATCCACCATGCCAGGATTGGACGTGTGTGCGAGACAAGCCGGATCAAATCCGAGACCGCAATGGGCCAGCACCTCGCGTATCACCGTTTCCGGGTTTGCCACCAGGGCCTCGTACTCGCAGTCAAAAATCTGCCCCGGAAGCATCCGATGCCAGTGCTGCATTAATTCGCAGTAGCTGCGATAGGTGCCGGCAAGGTCCTGCAGATTGTTGGCGTACAGGTTGCCGCTGCGAAAGTCCTGGAAATAAATCGACAGGCAAGTATCCGCCGGATGCCGATAGCTGTGAATCAACACGGCCTCCGGAAATAGTTGGCGGATAAGCCCCAGGTGAAGGAAGTTCATCGGGTACTTATCCAGTATCACGCGCGAGCTCGGCTTCGCGTTGGCATGTGCGCGCAACATCTGGGTGTACGCCTGACGGATGGGCGCAAGCCGCGCATCGCCGCCCTCCCGGCAGCTTTGCGGGTACGGCATCAACGCACCCAAGGTGGCCTCATCCACAATCGCCTGTTCGCCGGCGGTGTGCACCTGCGGATGGGCACTTAACATCTGCTCAAGCAGCGTAGTGCCTGAGCGTGGCATGCCAACGATGAATACCGGACGTGGCGGCTTGTGCGCCTGCAAGGCCTGCGCGGGTGCAGGTCCCATCTGTTGCACCGTGCTGCGATCGAACACTTCAGCAATGCCTTCCAGGTAGCGGCAAGCGGCGAGCGCATCAAACGGCGCACAACGGGCTTTTTTTAGCCGATTGGCTTGCTGTGCGAAGTAAAACGCGCGCGCCCATTCGCCGCAGTCGTCCAGTGCTTTGGCCAGCGCGAAGGACAGCTTCTCACGTGCGCTCGGCAGCGCCTCAGCCTGAGTAAGAGCGGCCTCGATGAGCCCGATATCCGCATCATCCGCGTGTTCAAAACGTTTGCTGGCCACCAATTGCTGGGCCGCCTCACCCATATGTGGATACTCTCGCAGCAACGCGCGAAAACGGGCGAGCGCCGGCTCGAACGCACCGGCCAGCGCGTCCAGCAACCCCATGCCGTACCGCGCCGCGGCAAGCGCCGGCATGACTCCCAGGGCGCGCTCGAACAACGCGCGACTTTGATCGTGTCGTCTACGGAGCAGATACACAAACCCCAGTTCGGCGCACGCCTCACAGAAGGTGCGACGCCCGGCCGCGCCGGCATAAGCCAACACCTGTTGATAGTGTTGCTCGGCTTGCGCAAGATCGTCCTGCGCACGGGCATGCCGGGCCTTACCAAGCGCGCTTAGCGCCTGCTGCTCAGCGCTGGCCGGATCGCCCATGGCGCTCAGGGACGGTCGATCTGCGAGCGCAGATCGCCCAGAAAATCACGGTAGTGATGACGACGCCCGACGGCGCTTGCGTAGATGGGTCGACGCACTTGCGCATGGCTGGCGGTATGTTGGTTGTGTGCAGATTCATAGAACCGCAGGCAGGTATCGTCCCACGGCAGTTGCAAAAATCGCAGCAACGCCTGCGTCTGCCCTTCGGTGTCCTCCACCAACGCTTCGTAATTGAGCTCCATCATTCTCAATCCGGGCAGGCTCGCCCAGTGCCGCATCAGACGCCGATAGTCACGATAGTACTCAGCGGTATCACGCAAACGTGTGCTGAAGTTAAGCGCCGGATCCGGGAAGTCCTGAAAGTAGCACGACAAACAGGTATCCACCGCATCACGGGTACAGTGGATCACCCGCGCGTTGGGAAACATCAGCATGGCAAGACCAATGTGATGGAAGTTAAGCGGCATCTTGTCGGTGACCACATCCACGCCGTCGGGCAACGGCGTCAGATCAACGCTGTACTCGCGGCCCATGCCCTGCAGAACCGACTGATCCACGCTTGCTACGCACATTGGGTAAGGCGCATCCGTACCCAGCCGCGCTGGCAGCGCCTGCGCCAGCTGGCCCAGTTGTGCGCGCTCACCGGCTGCCAGCACTTGCGGGTGCCCGGCCAGGATCTGCTCAGCCAGCGACGTCCCTGAGCGTGGCATGCCTACGATAAACACCATAGGCGCGGGCAACTCACTGGCACGGGGCAGATCGCGCATGCGGCGCACGGAGAACATCGCGATCATGCTGTCCACGTAAGCGGACCAGCGGGCCGGATCGAAGGTGGCCCCGCGCCTTCGGTTGCCCAACTCAAATTGCTTGAACGCCTCGGCGTAACATCCTTCATCGTCCAACAGATGGCCGAGGGTAAAGTGCAGATAGCGTGCCCGCACATTCCCCAGTTGCTCCACCTGATCGAGCCAGGGCTGAAGCAGATCAATCGCCTCTGGCACGCGGTAAACTCGCCGCAGCAGACGCGCACAGGCCAGCACCACATCGGGGTGAGGCTTGTCCTCATTGGCTGGGGTCTCCACCAGAGTCAGGCCCTCTTGATACTCCCCGCGCCACTCGTGCAGTTCCGCCAGCCCGGCCAGTGCCAGAGGGCTGGCCTCATCCAGCGCAAGCGCGGCGCGAAAGCGCGCCTGCGCCTCGTCAATCTGGCCAAGACCTTGCAACACGGTGCCCTGATTGGCCAGTGGCGAAGGCCGTTCCGGCGCCAGCGCGGCGGCGCGTGCGTGGCAAGCCAACGCCTCCTGTGCCCGCCCCTGCTCGCTCAGCACCAGCCCCAGATTGTCGTGCGCGCTGGCAAAGTTAGGGTCGCAATTAATCGCCTGCTCGAAACAACGTGCCGCCTGCGGCAACCGACCGCAGGTGAGGTGTATGGCCCCAAGATTGTTGTGTGCATAGACGTACTTGACGTCGGCGCGAATCGCCTGCTCGAAGCAGCTTACTGCCTCGACGAACATGCCTTGCGACTCGTACAACATGCCAAGATCGTTGTGCACGCGCGCATTGCCGGGCATTAGCTCCGCAGCGGCGCGCAAGTCTGCGGTGGCGGCATCGAACTGACCAAGACTGTGACGCAGGCGTCCGCGATTGTGCCAAGCGGGACCAAAGCCAGGTTCCAGTTCCAGTGCGCGATCAAACCAGATGAGAGCCTCCTCCATCTCCTTCTTTTGCTTCAGCACCGTGGCCAGCGTATTGCAATGCGCGGCCTGCGCGTCACTGGCTCGGGTCGCTTTACGCAAACTGCTCTCGGCCGCATTCAAGTTCCCGGCCTGCGCCTCGGCGCTGCCAAGCAGATGCAGCGCCTGTGTGTTCTCCGGGAACACGCGCAGGAACTCAAGATAATTACGACGCGCGTCATTCAACTCGCCACGTTGGTGTTGTTCAACGCCGCGGCGCAATACCTCGACCATCTTCATCTGACGCTTGTCCATGCCCGCAGTCTTGCAAGCACAGCGACACAAGACAAGCCTCATGCCGATGGGCCAGGATAAACCGTGAGGTAACAAGACACTCGGCGCGGCGCGCAGCGCGGCTCAGGTACTTTCCGGCCTACCGGCGCGCGATGACCAAACGGACTGAAGGCACGGACACGGGCAATCAGGCCGGCGAATCCAATTGCTCAATCAAGGTGCCAAGATGGGCGCGATAGTGTTCGGCACGGCCCAGGGCATCGCGGTAGATGGGCTTTCGAACCTGCGCATTGCTTGCGGTCAATGCGGGTGGCGCCACCTCGTGAAAGGCCAGGCATTGCTCAGACCATGGCAACTCCAGTTGTTGCAGCAACTGCCGGATTTGCCCCTGCGGGTCTTGCACCAGTAATTCGTAATGCACCTGGTGCAAGGTAAGTACGCCGTGCGCGCACAACTGCTGCCAATGCGCCATAAGGCGCCGGTAGTCGTTCACGTAGTGCGCGAGGTGCGTCAGGTTGTAGGTGTAGGGCAAACTACCGCCCGCAAAATTCTGCATGTAGCAGGACAAGGCAGTCTCAAGCGGATCGCGCACACAGTTCACAATGCGCGCGCCGGGCAATACGCGTGAAATGCTCGCGACGTGCATGAAGTTACCGGGCAACTTGTCGGTGACGTGCTGCGTGGTATCGGGCAACTGCCCCAGGTAGGTATGCGCCGCGCCCTCAAGCTCGTGCGCCTCGCATGCGGCGATACAACCCGGATAACTACCGCCGTGGGCGGCGTTGGCCAACGCCGCCGCCACGCGCGGGAATGCGGTGCTTTCGCCGCCGGCCAGCACTTGCGGATGGGCGCCCAGAATCTGCTCGAGCAGCGTGCTACCCGAGCGCGGCAGACCGACGATAAAGATGGGCCGGTCGTCGCTCACACCGGAGTCCGCCATATCGGCCATCGCAGCCGGACTGAATGTCTCGATCAACTCGTCAACAAATTCGCCGAATGCGTTTGCATCAAAGCGCGCGCCCTTCAGGACGTTCGCCTGTTCGAAGTGCGCAAACGCATCATCGTAACGAGCCTGCCGATCACAAATACGCCCCAGCGCAAAATGCACACGCGAGCGTTGGTGCCCGGTAAGATCCGCACTGGCCAATACGGCCTGCAACCGTTCCAGGGCAACTTGGTGGCGACCGTCACGCGAGAGCAGGCGCGCATAAATCAGCTCTAGCTCCAGATCGGCGGGCGCTTCACCCATTTGCTGTTGCAGTTGCTGCAGGGCTTCAGCGTCCTGCCCGCGCCAATCCATAATGGTAGCCATGCCCGCCAGTGCCCCGGCATGCGCCGGTGCCAGTTCCAGCGTGCGCCGATACGCCGTAAGCGCTTCATCCAACTGCCGCTCGCCCTGATTCAGGGTGCCCAGGTTGTAGGTTGCATCCGGGTAGGTGGCATCCGCCTTGAGCGCATTGCGATAACACGTCCGTGCATCCTCGTACCGACCGCCCATTTGCAACACGCTGCCCAGACAGGTCCAAGCGCGGGCATCGCCCGGCGCCTCGGTAACCGCCTGCTTGAAGTGGACCGCGGCCTCGGGCAACTGACCGGCACGCTGGGCCTTCAGGCCGGCCGCCAGATAGGCCTGTACACTCATGGCGTCCACCGCGCGGGGCGACCTTGCACAGCGCCGTCCAGCACCTTGCGCAGCGGCGCCAGGTGACGCTCGTAGTGCCGCCAGCGCCCAACCGAGCTGCTGTACATGGGTTTTTTCACCTGCGCGTAGCTGGCAGTAAGCGCCACCCGCGGTGTTTCATGAAAACGCAGGCAGGCCTCATCCCACGGTAGCTCAAGAAAATCGATCAGCGCGCGACTGATTGGCCCCTGCTCGGCCACCAGCGCCTCGTAAGGCACATCCAGCATGCGCAGCGGCAACGCCTTACGCCAGTGGTCCATCAGGCGCACGTAGTCCAGGTAATACTCACCAATGTCAGCCAGGCGGTATGAAAACGGCAGCGCGATGGTTTGGAAAAAGTTGTGGAAGTAACAGGACAGCGCGGTATCGAGCGGGTCGCGCGTACAGTGCAGCACGCGAGCGCCGGGGAACAACTGGGCAATCAGGCCCAGGTGCTCAAAATTCAGCCACATCTTGTCACTGATACGCAGTGCGTTACGGTCCATCGCACGCAGTTGCATCAGGTACTCGGTTGCGCATTCTCCAAGTCGCTGGGCGGGCACCTGATCCAGTAATTCGGGCCACCCTAAAGGGGCCTGCGTGCCCAGGGTGTGCTGGCCAACCAGGTGCCGCACGATCGCGCCAATGTGGTTTAGCTCGCCAGCCCCGAACACCTGCGAATGGCTGGCCACAATCTGCTCCACCAGCGAGGTACCCGAACGCGGCATCCCAACGATAAATACAGGCAGCTGCGACGGCTCGGCCAGGGGGGCGGAGCCTCCCGCGCAACGCTCAGCATCGAAGTACACGATTAGCCTGTCTATCTGCTGCGCATGCTTGTCCGGATCAAAGCCGGTGCGCTTCAGGCCATTGGCGCGTTGATAATGTTCGAACGCCAGATCGTAGTCGCCGTCGGCGTCGCATAAATCGCCCATCTTAAAGTGCAACTGCAACTGCTGGTCAGCCGTCAACCGAGGATGACTCATGATTTGAGTCAGCAACGCCCTGGCCGGCGCGGTGTCCCCGGTGGCGCGCATCATATCGGCGTAACTGCCCAACACCTCGGGCGCCCGCATGCCGGCGGCTAGCCGCGGTTCCAGCAAGGCCAAGCCCTCCTGGTCACGCCCTTGCATATGCAACAGACCTGCCAGCCCCGCCAGCGCCGCCGGTAGGTTGGCATGGACCTGTAGCGCAGCTTCGTAACTGCCCTGCGCCTGTGTGAACGCCCCCATGGACTGCAGGGCGGCGCCTCGACTGCTCAGGGTATCGGCACGTGTGGCGTCCACGCTCAACGCTTTGTCGTAGTACTCCAACGCCTGATCCAGCAGGCCCTTATCGTGCAACACCACCGCCAGATTGTGGCACGCGTCGGCATTGTCCGGATCGAGGCGGATGGCTTCCTTAAACGCCTGCACGGCACCCGGCGCATCGTTCAGGGCCGCCAGCGCAGTGCCAAGATTATGCTGTGCGCGTGTATCCGCGGGGTCTTGCCTGACCGCCTCCGTGAACGCTTCGGCAGCTTTGCGCATATTGCCCTGCGCACGCAGGACGTGCCCCAGGTTGTTATACGCCTCCGGGAAATGGGGTTGGCGCTCAATCGCGCTCAAAAAAGCATTCGCCGCTTGCGGGAAATTGCCAAGATTGTTCAGCGCGCGCCCAAGGTAGTTGTGCGCGCTGGCAAGATCCGGCGCATGCTCAACCGCTTTGAGCAAGCTGCGCACTGCGCCCGCCGGCTCCCCGCCTTCCAGCATCATCAGCCCTACCTGCTGATGGGCGATAGCAAAGTCCGGCCGCGCCGCCAGCTCTGCTCGATACGCCGCAAGGGCTTCTTGCGGGCGCTGCGCAGCGCGCAGGATATTGCCAAGCGTAATCTGGTATCCCGGCGCATCCGGCTGCAGCTGCAGCGCGCGGGCAACGCGCTGCTCTGCGCTTTGCAGCTGCCCATAGCGCAGCTCGATATTTCCGAGCCGATGCAATACCTCGGCATGCTCCGGTTGCTCGCTGAGCAGACTTAGGTACGCGAGCCGCGCCGCCTCCAACTCGCCACTTTCATGCAGCTGGCAGGCCTGGTGAAATTGCTGCGCGAAATCCACGGAGTTGTCGGTCATAGAGCCTGGCTTGCGCAATCACGCGGGTTGGGGGTGACGGGCGTTCTGCTCAGCCCGGTGACAGAAGAACCCGCAGTATAATCGGTTAGTACGTGGGAATTGTCGCGGCGCATCAGCAAGCAATTGCTCTGCGGCCGTGACCGGCGCCGTAACTATGCGTAAAATCAGGCAGGCTGTAGGCACTTGATGAAAGAAACAATGCTGCTAAATACCAAATTATGTTCACTGATCGCGATGGCGGGCGCCGCCGTCGCGCTAAGTCCGGCACCCGCCAACGCCGTAGAGGCCGTGCACGCGCAGCTGCGCGAGTGTGCCCAAATTGCCAAAGATTCACGTCGACTCAAATGCTTTGACAAGCTGGCCCGTAGAAGTGCGCCCAACGAGACCTCAGCCGCCATCATGCCCGCATCGCCTGCCACACCGGTAAACCCGGCGCCTAAGCCATCGCCAGCCCCATCACAACCGGTCACGGTGGCCACTCACACCCCGCAGGCGGGTGGGGCGAATGAGAGCATGGTGATTACCGAAGCCGATTTCGGGCTGGAGGACAAACGCATCGCCGAGAGCATCCAGGAGATTGTCACCCGTTACGACGGTGACTTTTCCGGGTGGAGTGGCAAGACGTTATTTCGGCTGGAAAACGGCCAGGTATGGAAACAGGCACAAAACGGGCGCGTCTCTTACCGCGCCTCACGGCCTCAGATCACCATCAAGCGGGGCGCTTTAGGCAGCTTCCGGATGGCAGTAGAAGGGCTCAACCGCACGGTCAGGGTGGTGCGGATAAAATAATCCGCCCAAGGCTCGGACAAGTACGCCCCGCCGGGCCGCAGGAGTTCGCCGCCGCAAACGTACTTGTTTCCAAGAACACGCCATCGCGGCGGCGGGTACCGTGTGCAACTATTCGGCGCTGGCTTCAAGCACCTCAAGCAAACGCTGCGGCGGCATCAGGCCGGCGGTCAGTGTGCCATCCGGAAAAATAAACGAAGGCGTGCTGTTTGCGCCAAGACGCTGGGCCAGCGCCATGTGACGATCAATATTGTGCGCGCAACTCGTCGGCTGTTGCGCCAGGGCAGCTCCGTTCATGTACTCGGTGATGGCCTCGGTGGGCGATTGTGAACACGCGGCGGCTACCGCCTTCTGATAAGACACCGAGTCGCGACCGGCCCGTGGCAACATGAGGTACCGCAACTCGATTCCGGCGGCATTGTACTCATCCATTTTGGCATGCAAGCGCCGGCAATAAGCACAATCAATATCGGTGATGACAGTCAAGGTATGCGCTGGCGGTGTGGTGTTGGCAAGATAGTCGTAGGTACCCAGAGGCGACTCTTTGGCCAGCAGCGTCTGGCGCGCAGCGCCCAGGCGCTCGGCGGTCAGATCAAGACGTTTGGCGGTATCGATCAGAGGTCCCTGCAACACGAAACTGCCATCTGGCGAGGCGTACAGCACACGCAGCTCTTGTGCCACTTCGCACAGCCCCTCTACCGGGGTGGGTGATATGTCCAGTTCGCCGGGCAGATAGGCCTTAAGAGCGCCGCGAATCGCTTTGGCATCACAGGGTTCAGTCGCCGCAGACGTGGCGTTGCTACAGGCCACAGCGGCGATCGATAGCATCAGCGCAGAAAAAAGAACTCGCATTATTGGACTCCTCCAG
The DNA here is from genome assembly GCA_965369325.1 of uncultured Gammaproteobacteria bacterium. Classification (GTDB taxonomy): domain Bacteria; phylum Pseudomonadota; class Gammaproteobacteria; order Steroidobacterales; family JBCBZW01; genus CBDUQI01. Next base: position 55,699 of record CBDUQI010000002.1, on the reverse strand, counting down.
AGGTAAACAGAGGATCCCAATACTGTTAGCGCCAAGCTTCTAGCGCATCAAAAAAGCGCTCAAATCTGCCTAAAATCGGCTCAAACCAGCCCGACAGGGCGCACACACCGGCGCATGAGCACCGCGCGAGCCGCAACGCGGATGCCCGGCACAGACTCACCCGGCAACGCACCGATCTCCTCGCAGTGCGCCCGTGAGGGGGCATGCTCCGAGATAATGGCCGCCGCCGACAAGGCATCGCTGGCCTGGTCCTGAAGATGCGCGGGAACACGGTCCGACTGCAATGGCTCCTCGCCCGTGGGCGCTTGATCGGCTGATCCGTCGCGCACCAACTGGGCCAACCGATCAGAGCTGGCCGCGGCGGTGCATACAAATGCGTGCTCGCGCGCCTGTGCCAGTGCGGTCGCTGACCAGGCGATCGCCTGATAAGGCTGTCCGGCCTGCTCGCTGATGCGGCTGAGTAAGTCCATCGCCGCCACAGAGATGTACGCACTCTGCGCCGAGGGGACCTCGCCGGAGCCGCCGAGCAGTGCGGTCGCCTGCGCGCTCGCCTCGGTGTAACGCTGCTGGGCCAGCAATGACTCACCGATCATTAGTGAGGCCTCGGCAAAGGCGGGATTCTCCTGCGCGGCCACCAAAAAAAGGCGTTCCGCTTCGCGGGCCCGCCCCGCGCCAAGGTGATCTAGCCCCTGCGCGAAAGCCCGCATCGCTGGCATCACCAACCGAGTGCTGTCCAGCACGCCGACAGCTGCCGATCCGATGCCTATGGGCGGTGTTGCCGGCAGCTGCGATGAAATATCTGCCGCCGCGTTCGACAGGCGATGGTGAGTGCTGTCTCCGCGAATCACGGGCGCGGCCAACAGCATCACGAGAATGCCGGCCGCCAGCCGCCACGATGCCGCTGCAACGGGCGTGGTGTCCACCAGATCGCACGCCACCGGGCTTATCCATTCGTAACCGATACCTGGGTGGGTGGCGATCAAATCGCCGGCCGGCGCGAGGCGCTGGCGTAGCTCGCTGATGGCCTGGAACACACTCTGGTCGCTAACCATCTGCCGTTGCCACACCTGATCGATAATCTGCTGCTTGCTGAGGACACCGCCACGTTCGCCCAGCAGTAGCTTGAGCAATAACGCTGTTTTGTGCCGCAGTGGCGTCAGCTCGCCCTGATAGCTAAGGCGTAACCGCTCCTCATCAAACTCGAATTCGCTGAATCTGTACACACTCACGTGATTTTCCTTCTCCGCCCTCCCGGCGGATGCTGACGCTACGGCGCGCTGGCGATACCCGTATTGGGCGGGGCGCGCCTTCGCATCGCTTTTGCACTGTGCGAGGCCACTGTTCTGGTCCGTCGTCCTGGTCCGTCGCTCCGGTCCATCGCGCCGGTCAACCCCTTTGGGCCCTAAGGGTTAGGACCCGATTCCCGGGGCGGCGTTCACGCCATTCACGACAGCAGGTCGCAGTCCGCAGCACGGCCTAAGCGACGCCGCGAGGCGCGAAAGACGAACTATCCGGATTAAGTCAAGCGCAGTGGCGCTCGCTCAAGCGGAATCCGGAGCGGGTACATCCCAAAGATCATCGCGATCGGTAAGGGCATAGAGCGCCTCGGCCTGCTGCGCAAGCTTGATGCCCATGTCGTCCCAATCAACATCGCTGGCGCCATCAGGCGCGGCGGGCGCGGCCGTGCCATCGTCGGCCAGCGTGGATACACGTGCCGCCTGCAACTGCCACTTGAGCGCGATGTGGCGCACAGCCTCGCGCGGCGTCGCTGCTAGCCGCGTTTCGATCACATCACTTGGGATTTCACCGCCACCCAGCACCCAATGGGAGGCGCTGCGATCCGCGCGGGCCCACACACGAACCAGCAGCAGCCGAAAGGGCACCGCCCAGACCACCTGTCCGTCGGCCTCCGCAGGGATCGCACCCTTGCTATGGGCATACCGCCCTAGCTGCGAGTACATCTCGCTCAACCACTGATTAAATTCCTGCTGGCCCTGTTCGCTGGCCAGATGGGCTTTTTGCTGTTCGGTTGCGTCACTCATGTCACAATTGTAGCGGACCAGCCGGCGAAAGTGTCGTGATAAACGTGCAATTCCGCTACCCCACTGGCTCTATGAGGCGATACTATCGCGCGCTGACCTCATCTCGCCTAGTCCGGCGGGCCGCGGGCACGACGCTGCACCAGCAGACACCCCGCCCGGCGTTTATTCAGGAGAAACCTGGTGACGGCACCGGTAATTGTCTGGCTGTATGAAGACCTGCGCCTGAGCGACCACCCGGCTCTGCACGCAGCGGCGATCAGCGGCCGGCCGTTGATCGTCTGTTATGTGCATGACGAATCCACGCCCGGCGCGCGCGCGCCAGCCAGTGCCAGCCGCTGGTGGCTGCATCACTCACTGCACAGCCTGCAACAATCCCTGCACCAGCACGGCGGGCAACTGTGGCTGGCACGCGGACCGATCGAGCAGGTGCTGGCGCGTCTGGTAACCCATTGCGACGCAGCAGCACTGTATTTCAGCCGCGGCTATCAACCATGGAAGGTGTCGCTTGAACAGCGCTTGCACCAGCGCTTTTCCGCCGACGGGCTGGAAGTGCGGCGCTTTACCGGGACGCTGTTGTTTCAGCCGGAACACATCCGTACGCGCACAGACACACCGTTCAAAGTGTTCACGCCGTTTTGGAAGACTTGCCTGGGGCAACCGGAACCCGCAGCCGAATTGCCCGTTCCAAAGCTATCTTTCGCGCCAGTTTCCATCGCAAGTGAGGCACTGGAGGACTGGTCGCTGCTGCCCGTTCGGCCGGACTGGGCTGGCGGGCTGCGGGCACACTGGCAACCAGGCGAAGCCGGCGCGAAGGCGCGCCTGGCGCAGTTTGCCGACGAGGCGATAAGCCACTACAGCGACGGGCGCGATGTGCCCGCCGCGCCTGGCACCTCGCAGCTATCGGCGCATCTGCACTTTGGCGAGATCAGCCCACGCCAGCTGTGGCACTTCGTCCGCGATCACGCCTCAGCCGGTGGCGGCAGCGCGGCTTACCTGCGCCAATTGGGCTGGCGCGACTTCTCCCACCACCTGCTGTTCCACTGGCCGCATATCGCCAGTAGCGCGTTCAAACCCGCATACAACGCATTTCCGTGGGTGGATGACCAGGATGCGTTGTCCGCCTGGCAACGAGGTCAGACCGGCTTCCCAATCGTGGATGCCGGCATGCGGGAGCTGTGGCAAACCGGCTGGATGCACAACCGTGTGCGTATGATCGCCGCGTCTTTTCTGGTTAAGCATCTGCTGGTGCCCTGGCAACGGGGCGAGCAGTGGTTCTGGGACACCCTGGTGGATGCCGATCTCGCCAACAACTGTGCGGGCTGGCAATGGGTGGCTGGTTGCGGCGCAGATGCCTCCCCCTACTTTCGCGTGTTCAACCCCATCCTGCAGGGGGAGAAATTCGACCCACAGGGCAGTTATGTGCGCCGCTGGGTGCCCGAGCTGGCGGGCCTGCCATCGACGCATATTCATCAGCCCTGGGCGGCTGACGCCGCGACGCTGGCACGCGCGGGCATACACTTGGGCACGCAGTATCCGCTGCCTCTGGTGGAACACAGTATCGGGCGGCAACGGGCACTGGACGCCCTAAAGACCTTCAAGCAGATACAAGCTGCAGGCCCCTGAAACCTACGGATGAACCCCGCAAAACACTTCAATAATAGTGTCTGGCTGACGACTGCATCAGACATCGTGATAATAGGGACGGGCAATCAGTAACGCACGAAACCACATATTATGTAATACTGGACATCATAAGGAGCAGGTCCATCCTGAGCGCATAGAAAGATAAAGTGCTTTTTGATATGTCTCTGAAGTGCACTCGTGACACCAACGAATCGGCGCGCCAGCGCGCCCCGTTGCCGTCCCGCGTGCTCAATGGTCGCGCCCAACCAGAACTGGATGCCATAGTCGAACTGGCAGCAAGCATTTGCGAAACTCCGATCGCGCGGCTCACCCTGCTTGACGAACAGCGCCAGTGGACTAAAAGAGGCGCCGGCATCGAGCTGACTCAAACCTCGCGCACGGATGCTTTTTGTGCCGATCTAGTCAATGCTGATGGCGTCATAGAAGTCCCAGATGCCCGTACCGACCCACGCTTTCGGCACAACCCCTTAGTGACTGGCGAGCCAGGCATCCGGTTCTACGCCGGTGCGCCACTGGTCAACCGACAAGGCCATATGCTGGGCGGACTGTGTGTGATCGACACGCACACGCGCGCGCTTAACCACAAGCAACGAGACTCCCTCAAGCGCCTGGCTGGGCTGGTGATGTCGTTATTCGAACGTCACAAGACCCGGCTTGATCGCCGTGATCAGGCCCACGATATGCTGGAGCGTACCCGCCGCCTCACCACAAGACTGGTGAACGCGGAAGAGGCAGAGCGACGACGTATCGCGCAAGATCTGCATGACGCCACACTCCAGTCTTTACTGAGCGTGCGCTTTTGCCTTGACGAAGCCTCCAAAGCCGCCAATGGCGGCTTGCGCCCGATCCTGGCGCAGGCCACGCAACTTACGCAAAATGTTATCGAGCAAACGCGCACGCTGGTGTTCGATCTGAGCCCGCCGGTGTTGCGTGACTTTGGTCTGGTGCCTGCGCTGCGCTGGCTAAGCGGCCGTTTGTGCGACCCTTCCAGCAAAACGCTGCCCAGTTGCCCGAGCTATCGTGTTACCGAAACGCCGCATGTACCCCAAATACCCCACCCCGACGCGGTATTTGTGTTTCGTGCAGTGCGCGAGCTTTGGATGAACGTCGCCAAGCACGCGCAGGCCTCCGATGTGCTCACCACCGTCAGCCACAGTGAGAGCCTGCTGTACATCACGGTGGCGGACAATGGATGCGGATTCCAGCGGATTGACACCACTCACGAGCCCGCCGGTTTTGGGTTGTTTAGCATCGAGGAGCAAATCCACGGTCGCGGCGGCCAGTTCTTGTTGGCCTCGCGCCCGACGGGTACAACCGTTAAACTGGCAATGCCGATATCGGAGTAATCTGCGCCAATGACAGCCTCCAGCGCGGATGAGGAGGCAGCCATGAGCGAAGAACAAAAACCATCCCTGGCCGACGCCGCCGGCGCCACCCACGAACAGGTGGTCGACCTCTACGACAATTGGGCGCAGGCCTACGACACCGATCTGGCCGGGTGGAACTATCAGGCACCACAAGTCGCGGCGCAGTACCTGGTCTCTTTGTGCGCACCCGATGTCCGTGTGCTGGACGCTGGCTGCGGCACCGGTTTGGTCGGCGCGGCGTTGCGGCGTGCAGGCTTCAACCATCTGCTCGGCATTGATGCCTCGGCCAGCTCCATCCGATGTGCGCAACGCTCGGGCATTTACTCAAGTGTATCCGTGCAGGATCTCACCGCGCTGCCTGTGCCCCTGCCGGACGCCGACTTTGGCGCGCTGGTGTGCATTGGTGTGATGTCCTACCTGCCGGACGTGCTGGGTACGTGCCGCGAGTTTTGCCGGCTGGTGCACACCGGCGGTTTTATTGTGATGACCCAACGCACCGATGTGTTCGAGGTGCGCCAAACCCAGGAGGCCTTCGACACGCTGGCCAGCGATGGCAGCTGGCGCATCGAACAGATATCCGAACCGCGCCCGTATCTGCCCGGACATGAGGAGTTCGCGGATCAAATTCTGGTGCGCTACGGCGTGTTCCAGCGCCTCTAACACCCCCACCGCCAGGAGATCACAGGCGAGGGAGTTGCGGGCGAACCGTGGGGCTGGTCGGCGGCCACGGCAAGGGCGCATCCGCATTATCCTGAAGCTGCCTGCGAAGCTGCTGATACCACTCGCGTACAGGTGCGTTCGACGCCAGTTGTTTTTCCGCTGCCTCCACCTGATGCAAAGCGCCCGCCTGATCCCCACGCGCCTGCAGTACCATCGCAAGCGTCGCGTGTGATTCCGCGTCCGGCTTTGCCTCCAGTACCGTGCGGGCAAATTCCAACGCCTTGTCCAACGCTGGCGGCGTCCCGACGCAAACGGCGATCGCACGAGCAGAAGCCTGCATAACCAGACCGTTGCCGCTGGCGATGCGCTCGGCCGCACCCAACGCAGCCAGCGCCGGCTCGCACTCACCCGCCATCAGGTGCGCTAGACCCAGCCAGTATCGGGGCTCCAGCGACTGCGGCTGAACCCCTACCAACGCCCTGTAGTGCACGGCCGCCTCCGCGTAACGCGCCTCGCGCAGCCGCTGCGCGGCCAGCAGATAGCGCGGCTGCAAATACTGAGGGTCGGCGACCACCGCGCGCTCAAAGTAAGCCATAGCCTGCTCATCGCCCTGGCGGAAGAGCATCGCGCCCAGAAAGTAATTGGCCTGCGCATGTGTAGGCACCAAGCCCAGGGCCAGCGTGTACTGGGCATGCGCCTGCTCCCGCGCCCCTAAGCGCTCCAGCGCGCGACCGTAAGTGGCATGCGCGGCGGCGTCCTGCGGGTTGGCCTGAACAGCCAGCCCGAACTGCTCGGCTGCCCCCCGGTAGTCCTGCTGCGCGATGCGGGCCTGGCCCTGTTGCAGGTAAAACTGCGAGCTGCGCACCAACCCGGCAAGCTGCTCAAACCAGGGGTCCTCGAAACTCACAGGCACACCCCCATCCGGCGCCAGCTGCGGCACCAGACGAGCCAACTCCTCGGTGCGAGCCAGCTTGCGATAAGCCTGCACCAGCGGCGTACGCAACCGTGTCGCCTGAGGCTGTATTGCGAGGGCTCGCTCCAGGTGCCCGGCGGCGCGTTGCGGGTCGTTCTGCATCAGCGCGACCCGGGCCAACCCCTCGTGGGCGGCGGCGCTCTCGAGCAACGCCTGCGCCTGCTCGAACGCGGCGCGCGCATCAATGTCGTGTCCCGATTGCAGTGTTATTCGACCCAATCGAATCCAGGCAGGTGCGTAATCCGGCTGCAACGCTAGCACCGCCTTTAGATGTGTGCTCGCCTCCGCCGACGCGTTGCTGTCGGCCGCAGCGAGCGCCAGCAGGTAGTGCCATTGAACGTTGTCGGCATCGCCCGCGAGCGCGTGACGATAAGCGGCGACTGCGGCCTCCTGAAGATGGTGCGCCTGGAACAACCGGCCGAGCGCCGCGTACTGCGCCGCAATGCGCGAAGCATCACCCGCATCCTGCGCGGCCTCCAGCTGCCTGCGCCCCTCCACAATGGCCTCGGCCACGCTGGGTTCTAGATGCGAGACATCCGGAAAACGTAAACCTGTGAGGGCCGGATCAGCGGATGAAGCGGCAGAACTAACCGGCTCGCCCGGCGTGCACGCACTCAGTAACATGCAACCGCACAGATACCAGCCCAGCGCTAAACGCCGGCCCGCTGGCACCGCACGGGTACGCGCACGCGCACACCGAAACCTGCTACTGCAGCGCACGACCTTGCCCCTGTACCAACTGGTGGTACCGCCCGGGCGCGAGCGCGCCGAAATCCTCAGACCCGCCATTCGGCCAATAAACATGAATCGCCTCAACCGCGCCTTGCGCGGCATCGCCCCGCCCCAGGCCGATTAACACACGCGAATCGCGGCTTGAGCCGTAGCTGCCATCGCTGCGCGCACGGCGCCACACGGTGCCGCGACCGCGCAATGTTGCACGCACGCGTGCACCTAATGCCGGGCGCCCCTGCGTACTTGTTAGTTGCAGCCCCAGCCAGACCTGCTGCTGCCCCGCCTGATTAATCAGCAAACGTGCTGGGCCGTTGTTGTTGGTGACCACGATGTCGGTGTCACCATCGTTGTCCACATCCCCGAAGGCTGCACCGCGGGTGACATCCTCGATCTGAAAGGCCGCGCCTGCAGTGGCACTCACCTCGACAAACCCGGTGCCTGACTCGCCGCGGAACAGCTGGTTGCGCTGTCGCAACGGGTGCGCGAGCCCGGCATCCATTTGTGCCTGTAATCGGGTAACCGCGCCGTTGGCCGCGAAGATATCCAGCGTGCCGTCGTTGTCGTAGTCAAACCAGCCGGTGCCGAAACCCGTCGCCGCCAGGCTTGGCCCGGCCAGCCCCATGCCCACAGTGCGGTCTTCAAACCAGCCCTTGCCGTCGTTCAGATACAGCGTGTTGGATTCGCGGGCTAGATGAGTCATAAACAAATCCTCATCGCCATCATCGTCGAAGTCGCCCGCATCCACGCCCATGCTGGCTTCCGGCGCGCCGCTCATATTCACTGCAACCCCCGCCAGCGCGGCCTGCTCAACAAAGCGCATGCCGCCCTGATTAATCCACAGCAGATTGGCCACGCCATCGTTCGCCACATAGATATCGGGGCGGCCGTCGCTGTTGAAGTCCGCCACACTGACGCCCAGCGCACCACCGCGGGCACCGCCCACGCCGCTAGCACCCGTCACATCTTCAAAGCGGCCATCGCCCGCGTTGCGCAGCAGTCGGTCGCCTTGCGGGCGGTACACCAGCGGCGAGCAGTAATCGCGTGCGCTGGTGGTCGAGCGGCAGGGCTTATGGCCCGCGATGGTGTAGCTGACGTAATTGCCGACGTAGATATCCAACCAGCCGTCGCCATCCAGGTCCGCCATACTGGCGCTAACACTCCAGCGAGTATCACCCACACCCGCGCTGGCACTGATGTCCGTAAACGTTCCGTCGCCATTGTTGCGCCACAACTGGTTGGGGCCGAAGTTGCTCAGGAATACATCTTCATCGCCATCGTTATCGATGTCGCCAATGGCAACACCCATGCCGTAGGTGGTGGCCGCGATTTGCGCCTGTTGCGTGACGTTGGTAAAGCGTAGCTGGCCGTCGGCGCTGTCGTTGCGAAAAAGCTGATCGGCCCGGTTGACTGGCGTAGCGTCGGCGCCCAGATTACCGCCCTGCACTAGCCAGACATCCAGATCGGCATCGCCGTCGTAGTCAAACAGTGCCGCACCTGCGCCCATCATCTCGGCGAAATACAGCTCGCCCACCATGCCGTTGGCATGCTCAAAGTGCAGACCGGACGCCTGCGCCCGGTCTTCGAAGAGCGTGGGCTCATAATCTGATTGGGTACCTGGGCCCGATTGGGTACCGGGCTCGCTACAGCCCGCGAGCGCTACGGTGGCAAGCACTGCCAACGCCGTGCTCTTGATGACACCGACACGGCCAGCACCCGGCATGGTGCACGGTCGCCGGCTCGCCGATGCTGGCTGGCGCGAACACTGCCCCACGCCCGCCGGGCTCTACAGCCGGTCCAGCGTCAAACGCGCCGGTTGGTAAATGGAATGTTCGTGCGGCCACGCGAGCTCAGCCGGCTTACCCTCGCGATAGCGATCCAGGTCGGCTGCCAGAATTTCAGGCATGCCCGCCATGTTGGCCTTTAGGGCTTCAAAAATCGCCTGGGTTTGAAAATCGATGGCATCTTCGAACCGCCCGTTGGCGGCCATTGCCATCGCCAGCGACACCGATGTTTCAAGGCCGGGGTGTGCATCGTACAAGCGCTGGGCGTACTCCAGTGCTGTGGCTTTTTGCGTTGGCCCCGTCTCGCATACCGAAAACAAACGCGAGACGGCCTGAATGTAACGCTGATCAGAAGGCTTTACGGTCACCGCCGCCATCAACGCGTTTTGCGCGGCGCCGCAACGCTGCCCGGCCAACCACGCCACGCCTTCCTGATACAAAAACTCTGGGTCCTGCCGCGCCTTGGCGATGCGTCCGTATTGCACCGCCGCCTCGTCAAACAAGCGCTTGCGCAACAGTGCATTGGCCAGCATAAAGGTGGCTTCAAAGTGCGCATTCTCCTCGCTCACTGCTGAGCGAAAATGCCTTAATGCCTGATCGTCGTCGCCGTCGATCTCATGCAGCGCGCCTTTAAAGTAGTGCGCATTGGTGTTGTAGGGCTGAATCTGCAGCACCTGATCGAACCGGGCAATGGCGCTGTCCAGCTTGCCCACCGCACCTAGTGATTGGCCCAGCCCCAGCAAGGCACGCGGATCTTCAGGGTTGATCGCCGCGGCGGCATCGAAAAGCCGTGCGGCTGTCTCAACATCCCCGCCGCGCATGGCTTTATCGCCCTCAGAGACAAAGAAGCTCGACCCCAGCTTGTGCCCCTGCACAAAGGCGAGCAGCGGATCGGCAATGCTTGGAATGCGCTCACCGCGCTGCTCAAGCGCCGTACGTGCCTGCTCCAACTGGCCCAGCGCCCGGTAGGAAATACCCACACGATAGGTGAGCTGACTGGCTTCCGGCTGGATCGCTAGCGCCGCGTTGTAGTACTCGACGGCCTTGGAGTGCTCATCGCGCGCCGCCGCGATGTCGCCAAGCGCGGCCAGTGCAGCCGCGTGTTTAGGCTCCGCCGCCAGCACTTGATCTAACAGTGACTGCGCCCCGTCCAGGCGCTCGAGCTGAATCAACACCCGCGCCAATCGCACGGCACCGGCGACGCTGTCTGGGTTAAGTCGCACGCTCTGCAGATACTGCTCGCTCGCCTCCAGCAATTCGCCCGCTTCCTCATGGTACACCGCCAGAAGATAGGGCCAGCGGAAATTCTGCGCATCAAGCAGTGCCGCGTTCACATAGCAGGCACGCGCTGCCGCCTGCTGCTGATGGGCCTGGTAGTGCATGCCAAGCCGTCCGTATGCAACCCCGTGCTCACGTCCGGCCGAGGGACTGGACAAGGTGCGATCAAACTGCCCGCGTGCGGTTTCAAGCTGGCTGCGCACCAGTGGCTTAAGCTGATCGTATTGCGGGTGCGGTACATTCACCACCGATGCTGCCGGCGTCGCAGCAGCGGCTTGCGCCTCGCCCGTGACCGCGTGCGCGATGCCGCTCGGGCCGCCCGGAACGACGCCGATCATCACGCTGATCACAGCGCCGATTAGCATGCTCTTCATCGCGCGTGACGCCGCGACGGGGAATGATCGGTCATCGGATCTAACCGACGCAATACGCACTGCGTTTGGGGGAAATCTCATCATTGATTGTTAACCTGCTTCTGCCTCTGGCTTGCCGGGCGACTTCTCGCCCTGACCGCGGTGCAACGTGTGGTAGCGAGATGGGGCAAGCCCACGATAAGTCTCCTGCTGCCCGCCCGGCCAGATAATGTTCACTTCAAAATGCTTTGGCGCCTTCGGGGCGGTGTTCAGCCTGCGGCCCAAGCCAAAAATAATGCGCGCATCGTTAGCGCTGGCGTAACTACCATCGCTGCGGGCACGACGGGTTAGGTGACGGCCATCCTGCAGCACGGCACGCGCGCCCAGCGCATCGCGTTTGCCGTCGAGCAAACGCAAGCCTAACCAAGCCGCGCCAGCGCCTGCATCATTGCGCAGCAAGCGTACGGGACCGGCATTGTTGGTCACCAGGACATCGGCATCGCCGTCGTTGTCGATATCGCCAAACGCAGCGCCACGGCTAACCTCGGACAAATCAAACACGGCGCCAGCACCGGTGGCTGCGGTGCGTTCGCGGTAGCGCCCATCGCCGCTGTTCATGAACAACTGGTTGCGCTGATGCAAGGGATAGGGGTCGCCCGCATCAATCAGGGCCTCGATTTTTCGCACTGCGCCGTTCACCGCCAGCAAATCCAGCCAGCCGTCATTATCCGCATCAAACCATGCCATACCAAAACCGGTGTAAGGGATGCTGGGATTCGCGAGGCCCATTTTCAATGTCTCATCCTCAAACCAGCCATTACCATCGTTCACGTACAGCGTGTTGGTCTCGCTGCGCAAATGCGTCATGAACAAATCGGTATCACCATCCCCGTCGAAATCAGCGGCATCAATACCCATACTGGCCTCGGCCATGCCGTCGCCGTTCACCGACACACCCGCCAGCAGTGCATCGTCAACAAACGTGCCGTCGCCCCGATTGACCCACAGTTGATTGGGCACGCCATCATTGGCCACATAAATATCGGTGTGTCCATCGGCGTTGTAGTCGGCGGTGATCACGCCCAATGCGCCGCCCCAGGCACGTTGCGTGCCAGCGCGCGCTGCCACGTCCTCAAATTTTCCATCGCCTAGATTACGATATAGGCGATCTTTCTCACCTGCGCTTTTCAAGGGCCCACAATAGTCCGCTATTCGATTGGACAACACGCACTCACGTCGGTTGCGCAAATTATGCTTAACATAGTTCCCGACGTATAAATCCAGCAGACCGTCCGCATCAACGTCCACGAACGAGCCGCTCACGCTCCAGCGCGCATCGCCAACCCCAGCCCGATCGGTCACGTTCTCAAACGTGCCGTCGCCGCGATTGTGCCACAGCTGGTTTGCCCCATAGTTCATTACGTACAGGTCCACCCAGCCATCATTGTCGTAATCGGCGGCAGCCACCCCCATGCCGTAGCCCTGCGCATCAAGCTTGCTGGCCGGCGTCACATCGGTAAAGCGGATGTTGATAGCGCCGTCCTTGCCGATACGAGTATCGTTGCGGAACAGGCGATCACGCAGCGGTAGTGGGTGCGGCGGTTTCTGTGCGGCCTGCGCCATTGCAACGCCCTCGCCAAGCAGATGCCCCTGTACCAAGTAAGCGTCCAGATCACCGTCGTTGTCGTAGTCAAACAACGCGGCACCTGCCCCCATCATCTCTGGAAAATACAATTTTCCGGACATGCCATTAAAGTGTACAAAGTCCAGCCCGCTGCTGTGCGCGACGTCTACAAACATGCCCGGCCGCGTTTGCGCTAGGGCTACGACGCTACTTAGCCCCAGTACCAGCCCTGCCACCCAGGACAACGCCGTGGGGCGCGGCCGCGCGCTCGATATGTACTTACATGCAATCAATGATTGTCCTCCGAAGCAGCAGATGTACCACCGGGTGCCTGCTGCATCTACTCCTCGCCCTGAGTCAGACGATACTCAACATCGGCGGCTAGATTCTCAATCACTTTGCGGCGACCATCGGGCCAGGTGACGTTCACTCGCTGCACCTCCCGGGCCGACCCAAGACCAAAACTGAGCACCGGCTCCATACTGCTGAGGTAGCCACGGGCCGGCATCACCGTGCGCCGCTGGGTCACGCCATCGACCTGTACCTCTACACGCGCGCCGATGGCCGAGCGGTTCATACCGGCACCGCGCAACCTCAGACGCAGCCAGTGCCCACCCTGACGCTGATCGTTGCGCAACAGGCGTGCTGCCCGGCCCGCCTGAGTTAACGCCAAATCCAGATCGCCATCGCCATCAATATCGGCATAGGCTGCGCCGCGGCCCACCTGCGGGCGCGCCAGATCGCCCAGTGTATCGCCCGGCAGTGGCACAAACATGCGTTGACACGTATCGCCACAGTTCCAGAACACCTGCGCGGCCTGCTCGTGGGTTTGACTGGGTTGAACCAAATTAATTTCATCTTCCACGTGCCCGTTGGCTTGGAAAAAATCCAGCCGTCCGTCCAGATCAAGATCGGCAAAGAACACGCCAAAGCTCAGCACACGCCGGCTGTCGGGGCCGATGCCCAGCACGATGGCATCGTCGCTAAACAGGCCACTGGCCTGCGGGGCGACATAAAACGAGGTCATCTCATTGGCGAAATTGGCAATCGCAATGGCCAGATCATCGTCGTTGTTGTAGTGACCGCCATCGATACCCATCGCGCCGGTGGCACTGCCGGAGTTATCGAAGGCCAGACCAGCCAGTGTACCGGTTTCGGTAAACGTTCCATCGCCAAGATTACGGAAGAGAAAATTCCGCACGGTGTCATTCGCCACCACCACATCCAGATAACCGTCCAGGTCGGTATCGACCGGCATGACCGCCAGCCCCTTGCCCATTGGAAAGCCGGTATCCGGATTGGCTACATGAATGCCGGCGGCGACCGACACGTCCGCAAAGCGCACGTTGCCATCGCTGGCCGGGCCGTCGTTGCGATACAGGCGCGAGTGAGAACCCGCGTAGTTGCCGGGCGGGCCGTAGGCGCGGCCGATACCAGCCAGACGATAGTCCACCTCCAGATCCAGCTCGCGCGACCATCGCACATAGCTGGTTACGAACAAATCCAGATCGCCGTCGTTGTCGTAATCAAAAAACGCAGCACCGGTGCTCCAGTCGTCGGCATCTCCGCTAACGCCTGCGGTCGCCGTCTCGTTCACGAAACGCGCATCGCCGGCATTGCGATACAGCCGGTTGGTGCCAAGCGTGGTCACGTAAATATCCTCCAGACCATCGCCGTTGTAATCGCCCACGGCCAACCCCATGCCGTACGCTGGCGCCTGCAGTCCGGCGCTTGCGCTAACCTCAGAAAAATGGCCGCTGCCATCGTTCAGGTAAAGCACCACACCTGCCTCGGTAGCGCCATCCGCCTCCGCCTGCGGCGCACGCCAGGGCCAGGGCTGAGCGTTGACCAGAATCAGATCCGGATCGTCATCATTATCGATATCAGCAAAACCGACACCACCGCCCATAGTCTCCGGCAACAGGCTTTCGCCATAGGCACCATTGCGGTGTACGAAAGCGATGCCCGCCTCCTCGGTGATGTCAGTAAACGGCAGAGCAGGCAGCGCCGATAGCGCGCTCGGCACCCTGGCCACGGGCGCCTCTACCACCGCGGTCTCAATCGGCGCTGGTGCCTGCCCGGCTCGCCACAGCACCAACACGAGGGCAAGTAGCACCAGCCCCAGCACCCCCAGGCCCAATGACCAGCGCAGCGCGCGGGCAATGATGGCGTCGTCAGCGTCCGGGGTGGCGTCGCTTTGAACTTCGCGCTTGCGTTGCGTCATATTATTCAGGTTGGACGGTGGATATGTACTGACCGCTGTCGCGGTGCAGATCGTAGATCACCACGTCGTTGGCGGCATGATCGGCGGCCGGGTCTGCGCGTCGGGCGATGCCGATCACCCGATCGGCCGCATTGTCGTCCGGCTTATAGCGTGCGTGTGCCTGCCTATGATACCCGGCCGCAGCCTCATCGCCGAGCGCCTGCCAGGTTCGCGCCAGACCGTAGTGGGCACTGACGTTCTCCGGGTCCAGCGCCAACGCCTGTTCGTAAGCCGCGACAGCCCCCTGCAGGTAGCCCTCACGGGCGACGCGGCGCCCGTCGCCGCGCTCTAGTTTCGCGCGCTCAAAGCGGCTGAGCGCCAGCGCATTCCAAACCCGATAATCGCGAGCGAAATCAAAGCCCCGCGCACGCGCTGAGGCAAACCGCGTAGCCACAATAGACTGAAAGTTCTCGATAGCTTCATCCAGATAGCCGTTCTGCAAATTCACCTGCCCAGTGAGCCACGCCACCACCCAAGGGGGTGGGGGCGGATCGCTGTGCCCCGCCCTGGCAAGCGCGTCAACCGCCTCATCCAACCGTCCCTCGCGCAAATACACGCGCGCCAGATTTATCGGCCCGTCCCCCCGGCCTAACTCTGCCACCGCGCCAAACGCGTGCTCGGCCTGGCGCAACTCGCCGCTGCCGGATTTGCGCAACAGACCAATGCCATAGTCGTTCCAGCGCTGCCATAGCGGGATGGGAGAATCATCCACAGAGTTCGCGACCGGCGAGGCTTTCTCGGCACCGTCGCGGTCCGACGGCGCCACTGGCAACACGAGATAATCGCGTGCCAGGGTAGTGACCGGGAGATCGTTCATATACGGCTCAGCATTGCTCGCGCCTGTCTCCTCCATCTGCGAGACCACTAGGCCCGCGTAATGGGTGTTGAACTTGCGGTACTGCACCGCCACCTCTATCGCTATCTGTGCACCGGCATCTTCAGGCACGCGCAGGCGATAGTGCACCACGTCGCTCGCGCCCGGCGGAATCTGGTTGTTGTACAGCGCAACAAAGATGTCCTCGGCATTGCGCTGATCAACGCGCTTGCCATGACGATCGAGCACATAGGCATTGATAAAGTGCGCCCACGGGTCCACCGCCTGAGTGGCCTGCTCGCGCGCACCGCTGCGCCCGAGCACCTGCCGGCCACTGCGCGCGGTCACCTCCAGCCACACCTGGTTGGAGTCTGCCGTTCCCTGAGTAAAGGTGTGCCCCAAGGTGAGTGTGCGCACGACCACTTCAACCAGATAAGTACGCCCTGGAATCAGCGCGGGCAATTGCGGGCGCAGCGGCGCCAGCAAACGCCCAGCGGGCGTGCCTTCTTCGCGCAAACCAAAGATATCCACGCGCAGCGCGCCTTCCAGCATTTCGCGGTGGGCCTCGTCCACCGGCGGCGGAAAATTCAGCCAGTGGCTGAGCGCCGTATTGGCCGAGGCGAACAAATGGTCGTGCACGGAGCGCTCGCCGCTGCCATCGTGATCGCTGGCGGCAAAGTCCTGCGAGGGCTGCAACGGCATGTGGCAACCATTGCAATCGCTTTGCGCCTGATCCGGGTAGTAAAAGCTCTGCGCGCCGTGACCGGACACACCGCTCAGCAACCAGGCATCGTAGTGGTTCTGCCCACGCAACCAGCGATACGCATTTAACTCTTGGGGCAGATGCACTTTGTGGCAAGCGCCGCAAAACTCGGCCTCCTGATGCAGCGGCTTTAGAAAGGTCTTTTTATGGAACGCCGGTTTGGCCTTGACCAGCGTGCGGTTCACCCACTGAAGTGCCGCATGCTCGCTGGCAGCAAACGGGTAATGCAACGGCTGCTCGATGGTGTAGTCTGCATTGCCGCGCACGCTGTTGATGTTGGTGATCGCATGGCACGAGGTGCAGGTAATGCCAGCCTGCGAGGTGGGGTGATTCACATCATCAAAGCTGGGGTCGTCAAAGGCGCCACTGAAAAACGGCACCGGATCGTGACAACCCGCGCAAAACCGGGCGGCTGATACATCGCCGTCGCGTCGCAGCGACTGCTCACGCGTGCGTCGCACCGAGAATCGGTAGGCCGGATTATTAAATGACGCGAAGCGGTGGGCACTGTGCTGCCAGCGCTCATGCGCGTCCTGGTGGCACTCGGCACAATACGCATCCTGCATTAAGGCGTCGGCCGGAATAAAGTCGCCCGTCGCGGTGCGCGCAAGCGAGGGAAAAAAATACTGCTCGCCGCTGGCCGGCCCCTCAGCTCCCCACTGGCGCGGGTCTTGCGCGTGAAACGCCAACCCGACCAGCGCTGCCGCCAGCCCCAATCCGCCGATGCGCGCCCCCACACGCCAAGCGATTGCTTTGCCGGCCAGCCGGTGTAGCACGAACGCCCACACACACAACAGTGGCGACAACACGTGCAGCCAGTACAACGCCCTGCGTGTGACGTCTGCGCGCACTTCAAACCAGGGCAGACCGCGAGTGAGCAGCAAGCCGCTGAGCAATAACGCGAGGCCAAGCACGAACAACGCGTATCCCATACGCACCGCGCGCCGATTAGGCCGATCCCAAGCGTTCGCAATATGGCCAATGCCATACAGCAGGAATGGCAGGATCAGTATTAGGCCCAGACTCAAATGGGCCAGGAACATGTACTGATAAAAGTGATCCTGCAACGCCGTGCCACTGAGGGTTTCCGCAAGCGTGACGCCCGCCAAATACAACGAATTGGCCGCGAGCAACGCGAACAATCCAAACACGATCTGCAACAACAACTTCAGGCGGGGCCCAACCACCTGGCGTGGACGCCGGGCCGGGGCATGAGTCGGGCGGGGCGATGTGCTCACAAGTGCCGCCTAGCGCCCGGACAAATATCGCACGTGGTACTGGCGATGCAGCCTGTCGACCTGTGCTCGCGCAGCGGGCGATGCGTCTTTCACCGGCAGCGGTCCCACCGTCTCCCCGGTATTCGTATACATGTCCATGTCTTTGGCATAGCCGCGAGTGCGCAACTCAAAGCGGCGGACAAATCCGGGCGCGACGGCGGGCAGGGTGTCAGCGAACTGCATGTGCGCCTCCTCACCCGGACCAACGATCAGCAGCGCATCGTCCTCCTGTGCCACCAGCGCCGTCACCGGACCAAAGCGGGTGTAGTAGCCGGCCTGATAACGCGTATCCCAATAGGCCTCGCGCGTGCTGTAGTCATAACGTGGCACGCGCTGCGGACCGCTGGTGCGTAACGGGAAGCCCGTCTGTGATAAGCGCACGCGGTCAGGCCTAAGCACTCGGGTCACCGCTGCCGGCGGCGCGGGTTCGCGATAGACCACGCGAATGCGATCCCAGTAGATTTCAAGATTGCTGCGCAGTCGCAGCCGCCGACTACCCGCCGGCAGATTATTCAGTGCGACACTCATCTCGCGCGGCATGCCCGCCGGATAACCAAAGCTGGGCAGCAGGCTCACCCACACGCCGTCCTCCCCCTGCGCTTCCAGGCTCGGCGACTGATAAAACTCCCCGGCCTGCCACGCGGCAAATACAGTTTGCGAATACGGGTACTCAACCCAGCCGTCCGCGGCCAGCACGGGCTGTCCGGGCGTTTGATCCAGCGGCTTATCGAACGTCAGCGTCAACACATGCTCACCCGCCAGCCGACCAATAAAGCGCGCGTCCAGAGTCCCGGGCGGGGCGGCTTGCAGGTCGGCGTGCTGCAGGCTGGCGGTCACCTCATCGCCACGTTCGTTCTCAGCATGCTGCACACTTACACTGCGCCGGAAAAACACCGGCTCGCCACTGGGCTGATGGGCGTCGGTGGCCATACGCTCATCCAGAATCATGTGCCAGCCGGGCGGCACATCGTGCACGGCCAGTGCGAGCGAGTCCACGTACGCAATCTCCTCCATGGGCTCGGTAAGTTTTAGTTCGAACATCCCCTCGCGGGCGGCCAGTGCGCCTGCAGGCAGCAACACATGCTCCCACGGGCGCGGGGTGTTGTACTGCCCAGGCGAGGCGAAGAATCCGATACCACCGACCCCAAGAAGATCGGTGACAAATCGATACTCACTGCCATCCCACGCGAACAACACCGGACAACTGGCAAGCTGACGCTGGGTCTCCGCAATCTGATGACGCTGCCCGGCGGCCAGATCAAGCTCCGTCTGAAACACGCCGTCGGACCAATCCAATGCGACGAAGTCGGCCGCAGCGGCACCGCGCAAACCAATGCTCAAAGGTTGCAGGCTTTGCCCCGGCGCGGAATGTTTGTCGAACGTGTCGCTCACACTCCATTGCGTGGCATTGCGCAGCGACACCCGTGTACCGATACCGGACGCATTGGAGCGCATCGACTCCGCCTGCTCCTCCTTGCCGCTGAAGGAGAAGGCGGCAAATGGATAACGGCCGGGTCCGGGCTGCCAACGCTGCAATCCATCTAGCCCGGCGGCGGCCACCGAAGGGCCTGCTTGAACGCTTTCCAGCAACGCTATTGGCGCCGTGGCGGGCGCATCAGCGGCGTACAGCACCTGTGCATTGTGCTCGCCATTGAGGCGCAGCACACGCCAGCCCGATGCGTCTCCCGACAGCAACTCGGCCTGACCGTCGCCGTTGAAGTCCTGTAGCATTAAGACGCCTGCACCCGGTTGCGTAGGTGCGCTGATCCGGGCAGAGACCCAACCCTCATCCGCCGCATCCACCCAGCGCCACAACGCACCATCGGGCGTGCGGGTATACAGTTCCACTTGACCATCGGTATCCACATCGCCTGCGGTCACGGCCACCGCCGGGGTTTGCGAAAACCGCTCAAAGCCGGTTGCGGACTGGTACAGCCAAAGCCGATCGTTGGACAAAACGACATGCGGCGCATCGCCGTTGAGCACCACAATGTCTACATCGCGATCGCCGTCCAGGTCGACGCTAAGTTGCTGACGCGACGCGGGAGAACTTGTCGGTGCGGTTGAGGGTAGATCCTGCAAGCGCCTGAAAGTCCCATCCAGGTTATTGTTCAGCAGCACGTCCTCGCCATTGGCGTTAACGATGAAAACGTCCAGATCACCGTCGTGATCGGCGTCGAACAGGCCGGCATCGAGGCAGGTGCGCACGCCGTCCGCTACCACATCGCCCTGCGCGCGAGTCCACTGTGTCGGCGCGCCTGATTCGCCGGCCGATTGCAGCCACAGTTGATTGGCCCCAGCGCGGCACAGGTAGACATCCGTATTACCATCGTTGTTGACGTCGCCCCACAAGGCAGCGCGCACCTGGCCGATGCCAGCCAGTGCGTGTGAGGTATCCACCACGTAACCCGACGCGCCGGCCAGTAGTACCTGACTGTCCGCCGCGCCGCCAAGAAAGATGTCTTGCAAACCATCGTTGTTGATGTCTGCCGTACTCAAGTGGCTCGTGCTCAAGTCACCCGATAGTATTTGCTCGGCCGGCGTAAACAGATCGCCTGATGGCAGCGCGGGTGCTGGCGCTGTCGGGCGCCCCGATGCCAACGCCTCGGCCTTCGGGCCCATCCGGGTGTACTTGAATTCCGCCAGCCGAGCGCGCGGATTGTCCTCCAGCCGCTGGTAGGTGCCGAGCAGTTGCCTAGCCTCATCAGCCCGATCCAGGCGCCGCAGCGCCAGCGCTGCCCCGTAGTAACTGCTGCTCAGGTAGGGCTCAAGCGCGATCGCCCGCTCGAATCGGCTGAGCGCTGGCGCCAGTTGCCCCTGTTGAGCTTGAATCTGGCCCAGGTAGTAGTGCGCATACGCATCGCCGCTGTCCTGTGCCAGCACTTGCTCAAAATGTGTTGTGCCCTGCTCGAACTCCCCCAGATACAGCCTCAACAGCCCCGCCACGTAGTTGGCACGCACGTGCGCGGGCTCAGCGTCCAGCACCTGCTGCAAGATCTGCAGTGCCAGGGTTTCATCATCGGGCTGCTGGCGGTTCAGGGTAGCAATCGCCAGATTCACCTGTGCCTGGTGCCACCGAGGGGCCTGCCTGACCACCCGGGCGAAGACATCGCGTGCACCGGTGTAGTCGAAGTACCCCATCAGGGCGACACCGCGATTGTTCAGCGCAATCAGCGCCGCGCCTGGGCGGTCGGCGGCCACCGTCGGCGCAGCGTTGTCCTCAAGCGGGGGCTGGTTCGGGGCGCGATCGCAGGCGCTCACACAAAGTAAGGTTACGCTCATGATCAACGCCGGCAGCGTCTGCAGTTTATCGGACCCTGCGCTCATTGCTCATCCGCCCCCGGCAGACGTTGTTTGGCCTCGGCGATACGCACATTGAGCGAGTCGATATCAATCGGCTGATCGCCCGCACGGGCCAGCATCGGCTGCGCGGCGTAGGTGTGAATCTCACTGCGCAGATGCGAGCGCATATCGTGCCCGCGGCGGCGCGCGCGCTCGCTGCGCAACGCGTTGATGTCAATCGGCGCGACCACCACTTTTTCTGCCGGACCAGGGTCTGCCTGAGCCAGCACACGCCCGTCATAATCCACCACCATGCTGCCGCCCGGCCAACTGAACGGCGGATAGTTCTTAAAACTGGCCGCCTGATTGGAGGCCACTACGTAGGCGGTATTCTCAAGCGCCCGGGTGCGGTTAATCAACGTCCACCAGTCCATCGGGCTGGCGGTGCCCCAAGGATCCATATAGGCGGAGACGCGGATGATCACTTCGGCGCCGTTGTAGGCAATTTGCCGAATCGTCTCGGGGAATAGCCAGTCGTAACAGATCGCCACACCAAGACGACCGAGCTCAGTATCGACTACCGGGAACGGCTCGGGCGCGTAACCCTCTATATCGTGGGGGCTGGTATGCACCTCCCACGGGATCCAGGTATTCACCTTACGGTATTTGCTCAACACTCCATCAGGGCCAATCAGCACCGTGGTGTTAAAGAGCGCATCCGGATACGTATCATCAATTTCCAGAAAAGTACCGCTCTGGATGTAGCAGCCGTACTTTGCCGCCAGCCTTTCGTAGGCCTGGGTGTGCTCATTGGGCAGCCTGACGGCCAGACGACGCCTTAGCTCCGCCGCCGTCGGGTACGCCGGCACGGCATGCGCAAACTCCGGGAACACCAACAGTCGAACATCAAAAAACGGCTCGTAGCCGGTGATGGTCTGCTCGATAATCTGGCACATCCGGCGTGTGCGTTCGGGTATTTCCGAGCGCTCGGCGGGTGAGGGAAAGTTGGTTTGGCAGGCGGCCGCGTAGTACATGCGCAGGAGGTCTCGATAGTGGCGCCGGGAAAAGCGCTATTAATCAACGCGAGACGATAGCATGCAAAGGCCGAAAAGACAGAACCCCGCCACAAGTGACGGGGTTCCGAGGACGTGTTGTTGTCCTAGCTGCGGCGGCGGCGCATTACGCCTGCACCGGCGATGCCGGCGAACAGTAGTAAGGCAATCGCTGGCATTGGCATGGCCGCGCGAGAAGACTCGCCCGTCTCAACCACCAGGAAAAAGCCGTTTAGCGTGCCAACGTCGGCACCCGCATTATCGGAAATGCTCAAGGTCCAGTCGCCCGAGACTTCCACCCCTGCTAGTGCGCTCAACGCACTTTCCGGACCAAAGGCACGGCCGCAATCAACGCCGACTGCTCCACAACCGTTGGCGCCCGCGCCCTCAGCAGGCAGCGGAATCAAATCGCTGAATACCAAGCCCAGGCTGGCACTGATGTCTGCTCCGTTACCGCAACAGATGTCATCGACGACGCCCGGACGATCCATCAGCGTCACCGATGTGCCATCAGGTGCTGTCAGCGTAACAACCAGATCACCTACCCAGGTGTGGTCCGCGCTGATAACAACTGCCGACACATCACCCACAACACCGGTGTCATCGACGGTGAGCGTGGTGGTCAAGCCGTCCGGATTGTTATCCGGAATCTCAAGCCCCAGATCCGGGCCGGAAATATAAGCAGTGGTTGCAGCAAAAGCTCCGCCACTGATGAGCATCGTCGCAAACAGTGCACACCCAAGTGCGCGCTTAACGAGATATCGCATAGTTCCCCTCCTGACAATTTTTGTGCTTTCCTTATCCGCCTCCCTGCGCAGGCCATTGCGGTTGGCAATGCGCCGGGTTTTCCCCAAGGAACGTGGGTAACATAATCTTAGTACAGCGTTCAGAGCCGCACCAGCACGAGCGCACTGCAGCACGAATTTTCAAACGCCAACGGTTGTCCACTTGCGCCATCGCAGCGTCCGAATGCGCCCAGCAGTAGGGCCGACTTCCGTCTTAGTTTCCAATACTTAACAAGACCGCAGCCATGCGCTTGCAACGCTCCGCTTGGGATCACTGGTGCGTGAGAGTTTTCAACCCGCCTCGCCCGGCAATAACCAAAACGCGATCGGTTTGCGCGAAATGCCGCTAGTCCCGCAAAACCTGGCCAGCGCCCTGCACCAGTGTCACGCGTGTATTGGGGGTTTGGGCGGGCCATTGTTCACGCACACCACCTGGCCAGTGCACGATTAGCGCCTGATGCGCGGGGTCTTGGCCCAAGCCAAACAACAACTGTGGATCGCTGGCGCTCAGGTAGCTGCCATCGCTGTGTACCCGGCGCCACAGCCGACTGCCATCCTGGCGCACCAATGCCACGCGCGCACCATAAGCATTACGGTTGGCCGCTACGCCCTGCACCTGCACTGCCAACCAGTAGTTGCCATCGGACTGATTGTTCAGCAGCAGTTGCGCGGGCCCGTTGTTGTTGGTGACCAGCAGATCGGTATCGCCATCACCATCCACATCACCGCTAGCGAGCCCGCGGCCGACCCGCATCTGCGCCGGCGGCGCACCAGCCGGTGCGGCCACCACGGCGAACCCTTCGCCGCGGTGGTTAAGAAATAACTGATCAGGCTGACGGTAGGGGAAGGGTTCACCCTGCTGTGAGATTTCCAACGTCACTGCGCCGTTGACCACAAACAGATCCGGCGCACCATCGTTCTGGTAGTCGAGCCACCGGGTGCCAAAGCCGGTGTAGGGCAGACTGGGGAGGCCAAGTTGCAGAGGTGCGGTGGCGTCCACGAACCCGGCCGCCCCATCGTTTAGGTAAAGCGTGTTGGTTTCGTTGGCCAGATGAGTCATGAACAGGTCTTCATCGCCATCGCCGTCAAAGTCGCCCGCCGCCACGCCCATGCTAGCCTCGGCGGCACCGTTGGCGTTGTAGGCCACGCCAGCCATCAGGGCAGCATCTTCAAAGCGGCCGTCGGTCTGGTTTATCCACAAAACATTGGGTCGCCCGTCGTTGGCTACGTAGATGTCCGGCCAGCCGTCACCGTTAAAGTCAGCACCGAGGACACCCAGGCCAGAACCACGGGCGCCGGCAATTCCCGCGCTCAGCGTCACATCTTCGAAGGTGCCGTGGCCGTCGTTGCGAAACAGGCGATCGCTCAATGGCTGATAGTTAAGCGGCGTGCAGTAATCGCGTTGGCCGCCGGCACCGTTGCAACGTTTATTCAGAGCGTACTGAAAGGAGACGTAGCTGGCGAGGAACAAATCCAGATCGCCATCCAGATCGTAGTCCACAAAAGCAGCACTGCTGCTCCAGCGATCATCCTGCACGCCGGCCGCTGCGGTCACATCGGTGAAGCGGCCGTCGCCTGTGTTTTTCAGCAGCACATTGGGGCCGAAGTTGGCCAGATAGATATCGTCAAACCCATCGTTGTCGATATCCCCAACCGCGATGCCCATGCCGTCGCCGAGCGCGTTGTTGGTGCCACTGGCATCGGTCACGTCTTCGAACCGGAGCTGGCCTCGGGGAAAAAGCTGATTTTGCATCAGGCGGTTGCCTGGCCGCCGGGGCGGATCGAACACCAGCGCATCGGGCAAGGTGTCCGGTGGCCTAACTCCTTGCAGTAGATAGATGTCCAGATCGCCATCGCGGTCGTAATCCAGCAGCGCGCCACCGGCGCCCATAATCTCGCTGAAGTAATACTGGCCGCTTACGCCGGAGAAATGGGTGAACGCCAGCCCGACAGCATCGGTGACATCGCTAAAGTACTGCGTGGCAGGCTGATGAGGCTCATCAGGTGGGGCGTTGCACGCGGCCAGCGCCAGCAGAAAAACGCTGGCGCCTGCGACGCGTATGCCAGGCGCGTCGCTCATTGCTGGCCTGCCTGAATTCGCAGGAGCTCTGCGTTTGCGCCGGCGAGGTTGGCGTGCTCGCCGCGCGCACCGGCCAGCGCGGCCGCCTCTTCTAACAACGAAACGGCGGCCGTGACATCGCCTGATGCGAGGGCCTGTGTCGCCCCCTGGCGCAACGCCGGTACGGTCCAGGCGTCTGCCAGCGCACGACTTTGCGCCAACAAGACTTGAACCTGCGAATGTCGGCCGCGCGCACCCTGTAGTCGAATCAGCGCGACACGGGTGGGCCCGGCCGCCGGCTCGTTAGTGAGCATCCGCTGATGCTCCGCGATAGCTGCCTCCAGCGCACCACTGCGCTCCAGGGTGTTGGCGTAAGTCGCACTCAATTGTGGGTCGTGCGGCTCCAGCTGTACCGCCTGGCGATATCGCTCTACCGCCGCTTCGGTTTGCCCACTGCGCGCGTATGCCAACCCCATGTTCGCGTATGCCCGCGGCAACGCGTGAGTTAGCTCGCTCGCCCGCTGGAAGTGTTCCTGCGCGCGCTCGACCTCGCCTGCCAGCGCGTACAACCCCACCAGCGAGGCATGCGTGTTGGCGTTGTCCGGATCGGTAGCACTCGCCCGCAGATAGGCCGCAATCGCCTTTTGTATCTCGCCCTTGCTAGCGTGAGTGGTTGCCTCCAGCACGTCGCGCCGGTCGCTGGCAACCATCGCAGAGAGCTGCGCACGCATCCGAGGGTCCAGCAGTAACTTGACGTTGCGCACAGATTCAAACTTGCTCAACTGCGCACGGGCCAACGCATCCTCGCCCAACGCACGATAAACGTTGGCCAGCGCATAGTGCCCGGCGCCGAACGAACCGCGTTGGCTCAGCGCGTTACTCAGGTGATCACGGGCGACGGTGTGATCGCCCAGCATATGCCTGGCCCGACCCAACAGAAACTGCGTCGTCGCCTGCGGGTATTGCTCGTGGCCAACGTTGCCCAGCGTCACCAGCGCACCGGCGGCATCGCCGGCATTGAGCCTGAGATCCGCTATTCGCAGGTGCGCATCCAGGTTGTCAGGCGCGCGCACCAGTGCGTCGTTAAACGCGGCCTGTGCCTGCTGCGCGTGGCCCAGACGGGCCAGCACATCTGCGCGCAGGTAATGCCAGTCGAAGGTCTCCGGACGGGCCGATAGTGCGCGCTCATAACACACAAGCGCCTGCGGCAAAAACCCGTACACATGAAGTTGCATCGCCAGGGTGCCGTTGACGGCCGCAAACTGTTCGGAGCCTGCCCGTGCGGCCGCACTTTGCTGCAGGCTGGCGTTAAGTTGCGAGGACACGGCATCCGGCAAACCCTGCATATCCACATGCGGGATGGGCGGTGGTGCGGGCCCGGCGCAGGCGCTAAGCAGCAGCAAAAGCGATAAAGTTTTAAGTATCCGGTGCAGCACTGAGCTCTGATGTTGGCAATTCGATTGGCCGATGTCTTCGCAGCGGCCGCGACGTTGGGGGGCGCGTGGCTGTTTTGCGCTGCCGCCATCTTAGCCTGAATACGCCGCGCGCGCCGCGCGCCTGCTGGGCAGCAGGTTGCTGCATGATACGCAACCGCCCTGTGCTTACGCTTTTGCTTCCGCCCGCACGGCCGCCCGGTTGCCACGCAAAATCATGACATTGCCAAGCAGCGTAAAAGCGACACCGATCAATACCGTCGGGCGCAACGACAGGCCCTCAAACAACGTCGATAGAATTAGTGCAACCACCGGGAACACCACCACGATATAGCCGGAGCGATGCGCACCAATGCGTCCCAGCAATGTGAGGTAAGCACCAAACGCGATCACCGAGGCGAACAACGCCAGATACAGCAACGAGGCGACATAGGAGAAGGTCCATTCGAAGCTGAACTGATCCCCGCTGAGCAGCGCGATCACCCCGGTGAGAATAGACGCGTACAACATGCCATATGCATTGGACTGCACCACCGGCAGTCCCCTGGCCTGCGAGCTCTGCGACACCATGTTGCCCCAGGAGGCGAGCATCGCGCCGGAAAACGAAATAAGAATACCGATGGGCGCGGCCGCACCCCATTGCGCGTCGCGCAGCTGCGGCCAGAACAGGATTGCCAGACCGATCACACCCAGGCTGGCGCCAAGGTAGACGTGCGACTCGATCTTTACCTTGAACCAGGCGCGTGCGTTCAGAATATTCAGCCACAGCATTGAGGAGAATACGATAGCGTTCATGGCAGAGCTTATGTACACCTGCGCCCAATAGGCGGCGATGTAGTTCAAGCCGAACATCAACGTTCCAAGCAACGCAAAGCGTGCGTGCGCGGCGCGCGGGAACGATAGGTTTAACCCGCGTGCGCGGCACCACATAAACAATGCCGCTGCTGCGATCAAATAGCGGTAGCAAATCGACACCGTGGGCGGCACTTCGCCCAGTTGGAACTCAATCGCGAACCAGCTAGTACCCCAGGCGAGCACCGTCAACAGGTAGAGAGCCACGTTGTTCACCCGTGCATCCCTCCTGCTCAGGCCTAAAGACAGGATTGACTGTAGCGGCATTCTGGCGCTATAACAGATTCAGAAAACTGAAAACGGAACATACACAGTTGAGGCCGTCATGCTAGCTGTCGATCGTCGCGCAGATACTTTTTTATATCAACAGGTTATAGACCTGATCAATGACAATATCGGCTCTGGCGCGCTGCGCCCTGGGGACAGACTACCCTCGTTGAGACGATTGAGTACGCAGTTGCGAGTGAGTATTCCCACCGTTAAACAGGCCTATCTGGAGCTGGAGCGACAGGGGCGCGTACAGGCGCGCCCGCAATCTGGTTATTACGTGCGAGCCATCCGCGAGAACCGCTTAGTGCGCGCCGGGCGCAACGGTGCCAGCCGCTTTGAACCCCAACAGGTGCGCTGCCGCAGCCTGATCGAGCAGGTGTACGACGGCATTCACCAGCGCGGTGTAGTGCCGCTGGGCATTGCCAACCCCTCTATGGCCAAACCGGTCGGCAAAAGCCTGCACCGCACCATGAAGCGGGTGATGGCCAGGGCCGAAGAACGCAGCATCGGGTACGCCCCGCTCAACGGCGAGCCGACGCTCAAACGCCAGCTGGCGTACCGGCATCTGGATCTGGGCGGGAGCCTGGAGCCGGACGAGCTGATTATTACCAACGGCGGGCAAGAGGCGCTGTCGCTGGCACTGATGTCGGTGGCAAGCTCAGGCGATGTGATTGCGGTGGAATCGCCCAGCTACCCCGGCATCCTGGAGCTGATCGAAAACCTTGGCATGCTGGCGCTGGAGATTGACACCTGCGCACGCGAGGGCATTGAGTTACCCGCGCTGGAGACCGCGTTAGCCCGCCACCAGGTAAAGGCCTGCATATTTTCCTCCGCGCTAAACAATCCACTGGGCTCTTGCACCAGCGACCAGCATCGCGAACAACTGGTGGACATGCTGGAGGCGCGCGATATCGCGCTGATTGAAGACGATGTTTACGGCGAGCTGCTGTTTAGTGGCATCCGACCGAAGCCCGCGCAGGTATTTTCCCGCAAAGGTCTGGTGCTTACCTGCGGCTCGTTCTCCAAAACCGCGGCGCCCGGTTATCGCATCGGCTGGCTGGTGCCCGGCCGCTATCGCGAGCAAGCCGAACGGCTGAAGCGCACCATCTCCTGCTCCTCCGGGCTGCTGCAACAGCTTACGCTGAGTTCGTATCTTGCCAGTGGCGATTACGATCGCCATCTAAAAGCGCTGCGCCCAGTACTCAAACGTAATTGCGAGATCATGCAGAGCCTGGTGGGACAACACTTCCCCGCCAACACCCGCGCCTCACGGCCGTGCGGCGGCGGCGTGTTGTGGCTGGAACTGCCCGGGGTGGATTCGCGCACGCTGTTCGCCCAGGCGCTGGAAGCCGGCATCAGCATCTCGCCCGGCGAGATTTACTCCCCGGACCGCCGCTTCCGTCAATTTATTCGCCTGAGTTACGGACACCCCTGGTCGCCGGCGCTGGAAGATGCCGTCGAGCGGCTGGGCGCGATCACCCACTATCTGGCGGGGCGCTAGCCGTGACCGCAGAGGGTGCCGTGAGCCGCACACGGAACACGCCAGGGCCAACGACGGCTGGAAGACAAACATACCAACCAAAATTGCTTGGCGCATTGGCTTGATCCCTAACGCGCAATGGAGCCGCGCGGCACGCCACGGCCGCCTTGCTATGTGAATGCATTGGTGTCAAAAACCAGCTTTATTTTTGATATCTTGCCATCGTTGACCTCAAACGTTTGAACCATCCTTGTCTTCACTCCCGGCTTTGAAAATTGATATATAAAGCACGCCATATTCTCGCTCTCAAAAACCGCCTCCGTTTCGAAACTTACATCAACTGGAGGATTCCTCTTAAGAGATTCCAGGTAAGCCCTTGCGCTTGTCGTTTGTTGAAACGGACCTTCGAATATTAGGTTTTCAGCAAAGATCACCTCCATGCTTTCTAATGGCTGCCGGCCGAAAAAGGCATCCATATATTTTTGCGCAAGTTCAGTTGGTTTTGCCATTTTCCGTGCTCACATGACGCCGGGGCGAGCGGCGCATAGCCGGCAAAGGTGACGGCAACAGCAGGCCTCGCAACTGTTGATGCATCCACACCAACGGATGGCTAGGCGTCGATTTCGCACAGAGGATTGCCTGCGAACCACGTGACTAACTGGGGCATCATCTGCTCGAATCCTGCGGGGACGTTTATGCTTATGAACCCACACTCATCGTCGCCATGATTCTCAAAGTCATGGTTGGTGCCACCAGGTATGAAGATGTAGCTGCCGCGTACCGCGTCTGACCGTTGCCCTTCAATGATGAGACTCAGCGAGCCGGTGAGCACGTACAAAATGTGATCATCGGGATGGCGATGCTCGCCCGGCCCTTTTGTTCGAGACTCAAGAAACCACTCCGAGATCGAGTATCGGTTATCCGTTTGTTCGCCATCCGCAAAGAACGTAGCTCTCATCCGCCCCATATCGTATGTGCGACCTTGATTTGGTCCGATGATTAGTGGGGGCTTTGAAGGATTGTTGGTCACGACTTCCTCTCAGGTTGTGGCGTTTCACTTCTCGCCCCTCACGCATCACGAGCCTGGCGCAACAACATGATGGTAGCTAAAGGACCGAGCCAACATCCATGTCGTTTTGAAGAATCCACAACGCGGTCATCTTTTGGAAATGGTCCTAAAAGCTCGGACTCTTCGGAGGCAGGTGCCGGTCGATGCAGCTCAACAATCCCGGGTGCACACGCGACAACCATGCTCGACGCGACGACCACGGACAAGGCCCGTGTTATTCCCAACCACTATCTCCTCGATTATGGATGTGTGGCAATACATCGTTGCGAAGAACTCTCACGCCATACTACCGCCTAACATCCAGTTAGGCACACTCGGGCCGGAGGGGATCAGAATCGAGGTCTCAGAGAAAACCGCAATCTTCGCGAAGCAATCAGCCTGCACTGACTAAGTGTTCGCTTAGAATTCACCCAATAGCAAAAAGGGCCACCGATGATATCGGCGGCCCTTTGGTCGGGTGCGAGAGCGCGGTTGCGCTCGGGCGATTAGCGGCTGGTAGCGACCCGCACCGGTGCGTCCAACTGCTCTACGCTAATGCCACGGCGGGAGGCGGCGATCATCAGCGAGCGTGAGGCGTTGGCCAAATCGTCGATGGTGATGGTGGTCTGCTCGCCGGCGCTGATGATGGAGGAGTACCGCTGGATCGGCGCATCGTGGCCGACGTTCGGGCCGATGGTGGTGACCACTTCAAAGTCGCCTTTGTCAGTCTCCGTGTAGTACACAACCGCCGTGGCGGTGCCCATGTCGAATACGGCCGGCTCCATCTGCTGCAGTTCATCGCTCCCGGCGTATGCGCTCAGGGTGCTAATAAACAGGCCGCTCAGGACGGTCAACGCGGCGGCTTTGATGATGTTAGTGGTTTTCATGTGTCTTCCCCTAAAAAGTCGGTGATAAATCGCTAAGTGAATGTGGCAAATAAATTGCGTTTGAAACTAAAAGCGATAAGCCACGAAAATCACCTCATCCTCATCGCATTTTTTTTCAGCGGCGCTTCTGCTGGCGCCCGGCGCCGTACATAACCGCAGTTACCCAGGAATACGAAAACGCGTCGAAAATCGTGTCAAAATAGTTTCAAATGCAGGTGCTTTTCCGACTCAGGAACACTGACACCCTCCATAACAAACTGTTTTCAAAGTAAATATAAGACCATCCGTCGCGAGTTACGTATGCTCAAGGCGCTGCTGGCGCACGAGCTGCGTTGAGAACAGCCACGCGCAATCCCCACCGATTTTCTGCCCGCCCCCGAATGTGGGCCATCCAGATCAACCACGATCGATAGTTAATTGCTATCAAATTCGTAATTACAATCGATTGGCTGAATCCCTCGGGTTTGGAGACAATCTCTCTATGCACCACCGGAAAGCCTCACCGGGGTCGGGAAACCGCGATGAGGTGTTTCCGAGGTTTCATCGCTTTAATAACAAACGAAACCATGCATCTGACCAACTTGAGGAGGGTCGCCGACATGAAAGCTGGAAAATTACTTAACGCCACCTTCCTGGTCGTGTTCTGCGGTCTGGCCATCAGCGTACTGACGAATAACGCATACGCCAGCACCACCACAGCTTCGGTCACGCTGGCCGCTGCCGGCACAACGCTAGACACCCCGCTCGGCCCATCCAGTTTCTGAAGCCCGCACGGCGCTCAGGCAGGGCTGCCTGCGATACTGCGGGCCAGCCGGTTCATGGCGCGATACTGCTGCTCGATCGACTCGACCATCGCAAACTGCACCTTGCAGCGCGCCAGGTTCTGGCCGTCGTATTGCGTCTTGAAGTAGCGATCGCCGGATAGGTAGTCGGTAAGAAAGCGCACGCCCAGCTCGTAACTGATCAACTTAGCCGAGAAGGCCAGGTTGGCAATCTCCACGGAGTTCAGCATGTCGCCGGTGCCGGCCAAGTAACCGTGGACGATGGCCTCAAAGCGTGGCATGTCCAAACCTACCTGCCTCACGTCACTGTGATCTTCGCCCGCCCGATTGGCGCACGAGCGCACCAGATCGCCGAAGTCGTACAAGCTGAGGCCTGGCATCACGGTATCCAGATCCACCACGCATAACGCCTCATCGGTGTGCTCGTCGAACAACACGTTATCCATCTTGGCGTCGTTGTGGGTGACCCGCTCGGGGATCTTGCCCAACTGCTGCAACTCGATAAGTGCTGGGGCGATCCGGGCGCGTGCCGACGCAAAACGCAGTTGCGGCCCGCACTGCTCGACGCGCCTGTGCACATTCGCCGCGACCGCATCGCGCAGCGCCTGCACCCGTTTTGGGGTGTGATGAAAATCAGCGATAGACTCGTGCAGGCGTGGGCCGGGCAAGCGCCCCACCCGTTGCTGAAACTCCCCGAACGCGCGAGCGACTTCGTAAGCTTGCTGCTGCGTCGTCGCCACCGTGTAGCTGCGCGATTGCGCGATAAAACGGTAAGCGCGCCAGTAACTACCGTCGGTGTGCACATGGTAGGGAAGGTTCGCCCGGGTCGGCACCACGCTCAGGCAACGTCGCGCGATGTCACCCTTGTCCTGCACGCGCAGACTGGCCTGGGAGTGCATGAGCACGCGGGAGATATTGTTCATCAATGCCGGTACATCGCTGAATACGTGGGCATTGATCTGCTGTAACAAATAGTAGTGGGTCTGCGAGCCGGCGGTGCAGCTGAGCTTGAAGGTATTGTGTATGTGGCCGGACCCGAACGGGTAGGCCTCTAGCGGCTCACCGACAAACCGAAAGTGTCCGCCGACACTGATGGCGGCATCTATTGCTTGAAACGACACACCGACGCTCAGGTTGCATCCGGTTCGCACAGTTTCAGCCAACGTTCGCGATTGGCAAAGAAATGCTCAATACCAAACCGCTCAGCATCCGACAAAAATGGGTTCCAGACTTTGAAGATCAATACTACCCTGCGCTGCGCGCTTCGGTTGGTGGCCTCGTGTAAAAAACTGTCGTCGAATACCAGCACCTCACCGCTCTCCCAGGTGCGGGTTTCGCCGCCCACGGTAATATCGCAGTCCGCCGGCACCTCAAGGCCCATGTGCACCGTCAGGCGCACGTTGTTCTGGCCGTAGTGTGGCTGGATATGCGCGCCGGGTTGAAGCATGGAAAACAACACATCGGGCACATAGCCTGTGGCGTTGGCCAGGGGCAGGCGCCCCATCAAGGCCGTAGTGGCTGGACATAAGGCACAGTTCTCCACCTGCGGCTCGCCCTTCATCAGATGGAACGCAGTCCAGTCCTGCGATTCGGCCAGCGAGGTAATGTCGATACCTGTGCGGGTAAGCACCCGCGCATCGCCATCGTCGCCCCCGTGCACGTAGGGCTCAAATCGTTGCCCGTCGCCCAGCACCTGCAGCATCTCTTCGCGGACTTGCGGGCAAGCAGCGCGCAAATCATCCAGCCAATCAAACTTAGCCGGGTCAAACCACGGTTGCGCCTGCATGTCCGGCATCAGCAGAAATTCGGGCCGCTGCTGCGGATGGCAATACTCACGCGGCGCGGCGCCTTCGAGCATGCGCAGGCATTTGTCCATGCGCTCGTGCTGGCCCGGATACGCCAGGGCCAGTGCGTCACGCGTGCCCTGAAGCAGCTCAGCATACGTCTGGCGCAACAGTTTGCGTGCCCGCTCAACCTCGCGTTGCAAGCCTTCGCCCGCGTCACGCAACAGCTCGGGCTGTTGCAAACGCGGGTCCAGCAGCACCGCTCGCTGACAAGCGCGCGCAGCACGCTCGCGCTCACCCGCATCCAACGCCAGCAACCCCAGCTTTAGTTGCGCGCCTGCGTGTGCCGGGCGCAACCGCACTGACTGCTCCATTGAGCGCAATGCTGCCCCATGGCGGCCGATCGCCGACTGCGCCACACCCAGATAGTAGTAGTACGCCCCTTCGGTTTTGTCGCAACTGATCGCACGCTGCACCAGCTCGATACACTCGGGGACGTTACCGCTGGTAAAGGCGATCTGCCCCAGTCCAAACCAAGCGCCGCCGTCAGAGGGGTCGCGCGCCAAGGCCTGCCGATAGGCCGCGATGGCTTCGGGCAACTGGCCGTCCTGTTGCAGTCGACGGGCCGTTTCAAGCATGTTGTGCAGGGTGGCATCCATGGGCGCGAACCATACAGCAGGCAAGACCTTGACGCGACCGCTTACGCCGCGTTCAAGCAACGGCTGTGTAACCAGCATGTCACCGACAGCATCGTAACGACAGCACCTAAGGACTTACGGGCTATGCAAATAATTATCGCAGTTCTGATTCTGGTCGCGCTCGCCTGGCTGGGCTGGCGCTGGAACACAGCGCCGCGCGTGCTGTACGGGGCCGATTCGCCCGCACCCGACTTTCCCGCCAGCGGGTTTTCCCATGATGGCTTCGAAGCACTGTTAAACCGCTTCGTGAACCCCCAGGGCGAAGTGGACTATCAAGCCTGGCACGACGATCAACAAGCGCAGCGGCAACTGGATGAGTATCTGGCGGCAATCGCGCTGTACACGCCCGACACCGCACCCACGCGCTTTGCCGATCGTAACGAGCAGATGGCCTTCTGGGTCTATGCGTATAACGCCTTCGTGATCAAAGGCGTACTGTCTCACTGGCCACTGCAGAGCGTCACCGACCTGAAGGCCCCTATTGAGGTGGTGAAAGGCCTGGGCTTTTTCTACAACCTGCGGTTTATCGTGGGCGGGCGCCGGATGAGCCTTTACGATCTTGAGCACAGTAAAATCCTGCGTCCATTTAAAGACCCGCGTGCACATTTCGTCCTGAACTGCGCCAGCGGAAGCTGCCCGCTGATCCCCACGCAACTCAAATCTGGCGATGAATTTGACCTGATGCTGGATGAGGCCGCTCAGGCGTTCATTACCGATGAGCGCAATGTACGGGTAAACCATGACACCCGCCAGATCGAGTTGAACAACATTTTCCACATGTACACCAGCGATTTCGTTAACCATCTGCGGCAACTGGGGCTGCCAACCCAGCGCGGTGTGGTCGATTACATCGCCAGCATTGCGCCCGAAGCGCTGGGCCAGGAACTGGCGCGCGCGACCGGATATAAGACGATCTACCGAGAGTACGACTGGTCAATCAACACTCAGGCCAGCTGAGGCCCACGCGCAGTATCTCCAAACCAATGTTTTTTGGCTCTTTTTTACATACATCGGTAAAAACCGGGACTGTGCAGCTTCAGCGGTGTTGCTCACTGGGGTATGCTGGTTGTCAGAGAATTGGCGGGATTTGTTTATGTCAACCCCGAGGCAATACCCGTGACTGACGGTAAAACGATTACAACTTCGATGGCGCTGGCTGCGTTTGCGCTGGCCCCTGCCCAACTGCTGGCCGAGTATCGCTGCGACTGCACCACCATCACCGACAGCTGCGCGGCATCCGTGCAGGCTGAGGCCGGCTGGGTGACAGTCAAGAGCAACAGCGCGGCCTGCTCACGAGTGGACTACTACATCGACGGGCAGCCCATGGTAAGCACTGTGGTCGGCGGGGAATCACGCGAAGCATGGCTCAGCCGGGGCAAAGACCCACAAATTCTGGTGCAAAGCTGCCAGGTGTGCGAAGACCGCGCTGGCCAACCGGTGGTCACCGATGCCAGCAATGGGAGCGCCCCGGGCGAGGATCCTGCGCAGGCACCTGCGTTGCGCCCGATCATCCAGATCGAACCGAACTACCCCGATGCCGCCAACGGGCGCAGCGGACGGGTGACAGTGCGTGTGGATATCGCCCCCGACGGCACGGTCAGCGGTGCGCGGGTAACGTCCGCCAGCCCGCGCCGCATGTTTGACGCTGAGGCCATTGCAGCCGTGCGCCGCTGGCGCTATCCGGCCTTGCCGGCCGGTGAAGAAGGCCGCCGCAGCGCCACGGAACAAGTGGTGTTTGCCGGGCCCCGGGCGGCCAGCACACGCCCCGCCGCCAATGCCCGCAAACCCGTCAGCGACGGGCGCATCAAGTCTCGCAACGGATGTATCAAACCCGGCCAGACGCACGATCTGGTCGACATGTTGCAGGTAGAACTGGTCAACGCCTGCAGCGAGCCCGTGGTGGTATACGCCTGCGCGGAGGGGCTGGGCCGCGACAGCGGCAAATGGGTGTGTGATTCGCCGGCCAACCGGCGCACCGCACTGCTGCGACCGGGCGATGGCCGCGATGGCAGCCAGGGCAGCTTCGCCACCGATCTTAACTATCTGCGCTACCAGTTCTCCGCCACCCACTATGTGGTGCATCCACCGACCGCCGGTTATGTGTGGGTGGGATGTGCGCTGGACGATCCGGATTGCCACGATGCTGCCATCAACTGGCAGCAGTTACTGCAGCGCAAGCCAAGCAGCGTCGACCCGAACCGCAGTGGCGACGTCACGGTGGCCGCGTCCGCGTCTTAGCGCAAACCCGGCCACCTCAACACTCATCTGTCAGTAGTGGTCCCGCTTGTACTCCGGTACATCCACACTGCCGCCCACGCGGCGGTGATGAATGCTGCCGCTGCTGTCTGCACGTACAGAGAAGTTGCCACCCACGTCGGACACGCTGATCGAGCCGGAGGAATCCACCCCGATCTCCACGTCGTTATCTACGTGGCGTATTTCGATACCACCGGAGGAATCTTGGTCGATACGCACTGAGACGGCTCGGTCCACGTTGATTCCGCCGGAGCCATCGGTATCGATGCGCAAAGCGCCAACATCGCGAACATCAATCTCGCCCGAGCTGTCTTGCACGATATGCACCTCGCCTGGGATACCCCTGAGTTTCATGCTGCCGGAGCTGTCGCTGACGCGTAACGAGGCCACCTCGCGCACTTCCATCGAGCCGCTGCTGTCCATGATGTCCAGATGCTGGTCCGACGGCACGCTGATTTCCAGGTCCAGGCTGCCGCGTATTTCGTAGTCGCGACGGCCAATTTCGGCCATGATTTCCAGATCATCGCCGCGGGCGCGCGAGGCAATCTGGATCTCCGCCAGATCATCTTTGTCATCCGCGCAGGCCCGACCTCGCACAAGCACCTCGCGCTGGCCGCGGGTGCCCTCCACCACTAGCGCACCAGGGCCGGCAAGCACCGAGACGGTGCCAGAGGCCGGTAGTTTGAAGCTGGCCTCGCGATCATCGCTGTAGCGACATGAATCCCAGTTGCCCGCCGCCGCCGCCTGTGCCAACACCAACCCCATCGCTGCACCAAGCACACTTAGGGAGTAACCCGCAGACGAGCGCCGCGCCGCCAACCCATTTCGCGCATAAATACATGTATTCATTTAACATTCCCCAGCATTCGTTACTATTCTCACCCCGCATGGACCAGAAGTCACGATGCCCCCGCAGGCGCCATTCTCACCCGCCGCACGGCAGTGTGCATGCAGTGGGCCTTGTCCATTGTTGTGATAGTTGGATGCGCCGGGGCGCGAGAAGGTTTAACAGCGCGCTCAGGCGGTGCGGCGCATCATTGCCGCCAATACCACGGTGCGCCTGCACGCGTGGCGCCAGCGGCGAGCCCGAATGAGCGCAATCAGCCCGAGCAGCCACGCCGGCGAGGTGAGCCCGCCCCCACCGCCCGCGCTGGTTGAGGCGCCCAGGGTACCGCCCGGCGCGGTCGCCTTAACCGCAAATCCGGTGCTCAGGCTATCGTTGGAGGCTTGTAGGTCGAACGCGGCGTTGGAGGTCGCCACACCCAGGGTGACATCGTTGGCGCTCTGCCCGCGCGCGTCCACGCTTAGTTGCACACTCTCGCCGCTGCCCACGTTGGCAATCTCGCAAACCATGTCCACTTGGCTCAGCAACTCGCACTCCCCTTTGCTGCTGCGCACTGACTGCAGCGCAGCGGCTGAGCTTGAGAGGGTGACCGACAGCAACACATCCTGTGCGTTATCCGGCCCCAGATTGCTCAGCATCAAGTCAAACGTAGCAGTCTGGTCCTCCTGCACCGTGTTGGGCGCCGTTTGCAGCGTGGCGGACAGATCGACGATCGCCCCAACCACCGCCACCGCAGCGGTGGCCAGCTCGTTGGCCGGATTCAGATTGGGCAGATCGCCACTGACCGTTGCGCGAATACTTCGGATCAACTGATCCAAATCGGTCAGCGCATCACTGGCCGCAGCGACGGTAATCTCCACTCCGCCCACTTGCTCGCCGGTCAACGTGCCCAGCGCGCAGCTGAGTATATTGCCCGCCATCTGGCAGGCCGGGTCATCGCTGGCCAGCGCGAGCCTGGTCGTATCATCAGTATCGATGTGCAGCTTGACCCCGTGAGCGGCCTGACTCAGCGCGTTGGCCACGTCAAACCGCAGGCGAATCTGCTCACCCGGGCGCACGGGCACTAACGCCTGATCCACCGACACCAACAGATCCACCCCCGCGGCAACGGTCAAATCGGTGTTCAGGCGGTCCTCGAACACCGACAGGTCGTCCGGCGCGTAAACATGCGCCTGCACGCTCGCCGCACCAAGCTCCTGCGCTAACAGTTGCAGTTGCAGCACGGCGCGATGACCGCTGAGCATGCCGGGGTGGGTGCACCGAATCTGCTGCCCTTGCGGCACACATGAACCACCGACCAGCACTGCCGAGAGCACGGACACGGCCGGCCCGATGTCAACATCCAGATGGAACTGCGATACACCAGAGGCCGCACTCACGGTCGCCGCGATCTCAAGATCAGTCGGCTCCCCCAGAACCAGCACCTCGGGCAGGCTGGCCGACAGCGCAAATTGCGTCTGCACAGCAGGCAGCAAACACAGCCCGTTATTCGCCAGTGACTGCATAGCCTGCAGGCTGCAGTCGGAGAATACTTCCGAGCCATTCACCGCCGGTTGCATCAAAAAGCCGTTGCCGGTGGATGCGCAGGCCGACCCGGCCTCACCGTCATGGGGGGCGCCAAAGTTGTGCCCAATCTCATGCGCGGCAATCAGTGCATCGCGAGTGGCGCTGCCGGAGGCCTGCGTGAGGCTTACGCTATTGCGGGTGGAACAAATGGTGGACAGGTAGGCGATGCCAACGGTATTGGCGTTCAGATCGCGCCCGCTGAACAGATGCACCAACCCGAGCGAAGACATTGCGCTGGTGGACTTGTAGCGTGCGACCTCATCCAGCAACTGCTCCGCATCGTTCTGGGAAAACGGATCGGCAGGGGCGCCCGGATCTGCCTCAAAACCGATGACTTCGACTACCTCAATTTGAACGCCTAACTGCTCGGCGAAAATCCCGTCGACCTGATTGGCGCGAATCAGTAGTTGCTGGGTAAGGACCGAAAGCGTCCCGTAGCGGGCGCTGTACGCGGCGTCGGCCAGTAGGCCGATCTGAATACGTTTGCGCGGCCCGCCGGCCGCCTGGCGCGTCGGGTGCGACTTGCCGGCCAGGGGCAACCCAGGCGCGGGCCGCGCTGGCGCGATGCTCTGCTCATTGTCCAACGGGGGATGCAGCACCCGGTCGGCGTGATCAAACAGCGTATCAGCCACCCTGAATATCCTGGAGGCGTCCGCATCCGCGGCGTCGCTCACATCCGTATACGGGGCCAGGTCCTGGGCGGGCTCAATGGCATACAACTCGCCATGCACGCGAGCCATCCCATAAACCTGATGGCCCACGATCGCAACGCGTACCCAACCGTGCGGATCCTCGGCAGGTTGGCCGCGCAGCAACTGCACTACCTCATCACTATCGCCGTTGCGGGTACGGGCGGGCACCAGTGCGTGGTTGGGCGCCAGTTGCCAGTCGAAGACTCGGCCGAAAGCGGAAAACTGCATGCGCTGTACGGCATCCGAACGCTCGCCAGCGTTCAGTTTCATCTGCCCTTGCGCGCTGAGATAGCGCAACTGCCTTAGCGGCTCGTGGTAGGTGACGGCGGCTTGACCGGCCACTGCATAAGCCCCCAGGACGCTATCGGCCAGGCAGATCAGCAATACCAGCAGACTGCGAACAACGTGCAAATGGGAGGGGCGATTGAACGGCGGCAAACTTCTCTTCCCTGCATACCGGTTGCGCAGCGCGGGCCCGGCCTGGTTCTTTGCCACGGGAACATCCGGTGGCGAACTCTTGTCTATGTCGGTTGCAGGTCGGGAAAGTTGAGGCCGGCGAGGCCGGTCGCGGGAAAATCGACAACAAGCGTACGCTGTCGTCGATCCTGGCCACATAAGTGCCAGTAGATTGACGGGCAGTCGGGGCGAGTCCGCCTCGCACAAGCACGCCGTGTTGCAGGACAAATGGGCGCATGGCGCTAAGATAAATATGCATGTGAGACAAACGTGACATCCTGTTCGCCTCGAATCTGGTACATTTTAACGTTGGACGGCTGGCGCAAAGGCTTCGGGTACGCGCATGGCGAGCCACAACTACACAGCGGTAGAGCGAAAGATGGCTACAGATAAAAACGATATACGCACAAGTGAAATCACCGATGAGGCGGCGTACAAGAATCGTCGGAAGTTTCTGAAGGGCGCCGGCGCGATCGCCATCGGTGGCACGCTAAGTGCCGCGTTATTGCGTACCAACTCGCAAGACGCTCAGGCGAGGCCCATGACCAACGTCGAGCCTGACATGGCCAAGATGGACATGCGCAGCGCCTTCAGCACCGATGAGCCCGCCAACTCTTACGAAGACATCACCACCTACAACAACTTCTACGAGTTCGGCACCGGCAAGGACGACCCGGCACGGATGGCGAAGAACTTTCAGCCGCGG
Organism: uncultured Gammaproteobacteria bacterium; assembly: GCA_965369325.1. Lineage (GTDB taxonomy): Bacteria > Pseudomonadota > Gammaproteobacteria > Steroidobacterales > JBCBZW01 > CBDUQI01. The sequence goes on along the minus strand of CBDUQI010000002.1, from coordinate 15,196 downwards.
CCGTGGAAAATCAAAGTTTCGGGTGAGGCCGAGATGACCGGCGAGTTTGATCTGGAGGACATCCTGGCCTGGATGGACATTGAGGAGCGCATCTACCGCCTGCGCTGCGTCGAGGCATGGTCCATGGTGATCCCCTGGATGGGCTTTGAGTTGGGCGCACTACTTAAGCGCTTCAAGCCGCTATCTGATGCTAAGTATGTGGAATTTCGCACCCTGCATGACCCTAAACAAATGCCTGGCCAACGGCGTGCGGTACTGGATTGGCCCTACGTAGAAGGCCTGCGTATGGATGAGGCCATGCACCCACTGACCCTGATGGCCACCGGTCTGTACGGACGGGATTTTGCACTGCCTAATCAGAACGGTGCACCGATGCGTCTGGTGGTTCCGTGGAAGTACGGCTTCAAGAGCATCAAGTCAATCAATGAAATCATTTTCCGCAAACGGCAACCTAAAAACAGCTGGCAGGTCTCCGCAGCGAACGAGTACGGGTTCTACGCCAATGTAAATCCGCAGGTGGATCATCCGCGCTGGAGCCAAGCGCGCGAACGGCGCATTGGCACCGGGTTGTTTGGCAAAAAGCAGCCGACGTTGATGTTCAACGGTTACGCCGAACAGGTCGCCGGCCTGTACAGCGGAATGAACCTGCGACGTCACTTCTAACCCACCTCGACGCCTCTAGCGAACATACACCGTATGCGACAAGCGCAGGTCATTCGCTGGCTCGGAAAACCCCTGGTGTTCCTGAGCTGCGCTGCGCCGTTCCTGGCCATGTTGGCCGGTGCTCTGGAGTGGGGTGGTTTTACCCTTGGCGCCAACCCGATCGAGGCGCTGTTGCACAAATTCGGCGAGTGGGGGTTAAATTTTCTGTTCATCACCCTGATGATCAGCCCGCTGCGCTGGGCCAGCGGCTGGGCGTGGGTAATGCGCTTTCGACGCATGCTGGGGCTGTTCGCGTTCTTCTATGTGGCACTGCATTTCACCGTGTACTTCTGGCTGGACCAGTCGCTGTCACTGGATGCGGTGTTCGAGGATATCCTGGAACGGCCCTACATCACGCTCGGCTTTACCGGCCTGCTCGGGCTGCTACCGCTCGCTGCTACCTCCACCCGCGCGATGATGCGACGGCTGGGGCGCAACTGGCAAAAACTGCATCGCCTGATTTACCCTATTGCCATCTTGGGCGTATGGCATTTTTGGTGGCAGGTGAAAGAAGACATTACCGAACCTCTGATTTACGCGGCTGTGCTGGCCGCGCTGTTGGGCGCGCGTTGGTGGCGCACCAGAGCCAAATAAACGAAGGCCCGGTACTGAGCCGGGCCTTCGAAATTAGCGCCGCATAAGCGGCCGCGACTATGATCGGACGGCCGGCTAGCCAGTCGCGCGCTCGTTCAGCATCTGCCGTTGATGACGGCTGCGCTCCGCGTTGTTTTGGGCATCCAGTAACACGTTGCGCAACAACTCATGCTCTCCGTCGCGATACTCCGCGTATCCTGCGTAATACCGGATGGTCGAGCGCGCACCAGCCACGGTGTTGCGAGCATGCATCTGCTCATCCAGGCGGGTAAGACAAACACCCGCACTCTCAGCGCTGGCGCCGGTCAGCAACACGCCGAACACACCGTCGCCCAGGTAACCAAGCACATCGGAATCACGAAACGCGGTGTGCAGCATTTGGGCTGATTCGCTCAGCACCTCCTCGCCCTCTTCCAGGCCATGCTGCTCGGTAATTTGATTCAGGTTCTCCAGCGTCAAAATCAGTGCGGAGACGGGTTCTGAGCTGCGCCGGGTCATCGCCAGCACCTGGGTGCCGAGCGTCTCGAAACCCTGGCGGTTAGGCAAGCCGGTAATCTGATCAATGCTGAGCAGGCTGATCGTGGCCAGATCGCGCGTGAGCATGTCCGCCAGATCCTGCAGCATCATACGTTGCTCGTTGTCGAACGTGCGCGGCTTCGTATCCATAATGCAAAGCGTGCCCATCTTGCGCCCATTAGCAATGAGCGGACAGCCAGCGTAAAAGCGGATGTTAAATTCGGCCCCCAGCAGCGGGTTGCCGACAAAACGCTGGTCCGCCTGGGTATCCGGTATGACGAACACCTCATCACCTAATATGGTGTAACTGCAAAAAGAGACGCCGCGTGGGATCTGCGTTGCGCCAAAGCCGGTACCCGATTTAAACCAATGCCGGGCCTGATCGATAAAGCCCACCAGCGCGATTGGCGCGTCGAACAACGTCGAGGCGATCCGCGTGTAGCGATCAAAACGGTGCTCAGGTGGTGTGTCCATTACGCTCAATGCATGCAAAGTGCGTAACCGATCTGCTTCATCCTGAGGGGTCGGTACAGCCATACGATCCACCTCCGTATTGTGTGGCTACACTAACCTAAGGGATGGCAGATAAGAATTCAGGACCTAAATCACAATTGAAACGGGCGTTATTCCTAGCCTCGCGATTGCTTTGCGGTCCCCAATTAGACAATCAGTCGAGTAACAGCCGTTAATGCGGCCATTCGGTGATGGCGCCGGCGCTCGGCCAACCCGCCTCCTGCGCCTGGCGGTGCAGCGCAGCAATGCGCTCATCCGGATGCGGGTGCGTGGACAAATACCCCTCTAACCCTGAGCTTGCGCGGAGCCGCTGGAAGAACCGCGATGTGTCACCCACATGCCCGTACTTGCGATACGACAACGCCAACCCAAAGCGGTCGGCCTCACGTTCCTGCTCGCGGCTGAACCCGCGTGTGGTCAGATCGCCCCAGATGCTACCAAAATTACCGTGACCACCAATCAGGCCAAATACAAATTCAAGGGCGGCACTGCGCCCCATTTGCCGTAAGTGATCACGATTTCGATAGTGGCCAAGCTCGTGGGCCATCACAAACGCCAGTTCGTTCTCACTGTCCACCACTGACAACAATCCGGTGGTCACTACAATGAGGCCGCCGGGCAAGGCCACCGCGTTGGGCGCCTCGGCATCAGTAACGGCGACGCGAAACTCATACTTCGCCTCTGGCCACAACTCAACCAGTGAGTCGAGCAGGGCCCCGACCGGCACGGCGGCGTCCTGATCGTCGTCAAACAACTCATCGGGCTGCCAGGCCGAGAACACGCGGCTCTCCAGCCTGATCGGCACCAGGCCAACAACAACATCCGCAGTTGCCACCAGCAGCAAGGCCAGTATCGTAAACACGGCGATCACACCCAGCGCGAGCGAGACCGCGTTCTTTAGCGGATGCTCCTGGGTGACGTTGACATCGTGGTCAGGGGTACGTGGTTCGAACTTCATCGGCCGATGCGCTCGTGAGCTCGGGGTTGCGCGGTGCGGCCGGGGCGTTGGCGAGCTTGAGGCCCGTGCCGTAGGCCACCATCTCAACACCCGCAGTGCCTTCAGCGTCACGCCGGGCACTGGCCAGGCGGGAGGTCTCAAGACGTACGTTAATCACCGCATCAAAGCCGCGGCCTTTGGCCGACTCGATCATGCGCAAAACCGCCTCGCGCCGGGCACGATCTAACAAGGGCTCGTAGGTGCGTAGGCGGCCGCCGAAAATACTGCGGAATACGCCGATGGTGCGTTTAAAATAATCCAGCGACACCACCACACTGCCGCTTACCAACGAGGCCTCTTGCGGCTTCCAGCCTGGCAACAACGTCTCGAAGGTGCTTACCGGGAACGCCCGATAGCGCGTTTCGCGCTCAACGATGCTGCGATAGTGATTGCGCTCGCGTACACCCCCGACGAGGTACGCCACCACCACAAGCGCCAGAGTAACACCAATGCTTGTCAGCCCGCCCATTACAATGTGCCGCCTGTCACTCCACTCGCACCGCGGTGCCGTAGGCGAACAGCTCAGCTGCGCCCTGCGCCACTGAACTGGTCGCGAAGCGCACATTGACTACGGCATTCGCGCCGACCGATGCCGCCTGCGCGACCATACGGGAGGTGGCCTCATCCCGCGACTCAGACAACAGCTCGGTGTACGCGGTTAGCTCACCGCCGACGATATTTTTTAGCCCGGCCAGAAAATCGCGGCCGATGTGCTTCGCACGCACCGTGTTACCGCTGACAACACCGTAGAACTCGACGATACGCCGCCCGGGCACCGACTCGGTGTTGGAGAGAATAATATTATTAGAGGATTCCATAACTGCTTTGTCCGTAACGGGCGAGAAGGGCTGCGCCACGGGTTATGTTACCGCGATTAACGTAGCGGCGTCAGATCGCATCACCCAGTATCGCGGCCCGAGCCATCGTGGCCGCACGGCACGGGCGCCATTGATACGGAGCCCGCACGCGGGCTGTGGTGAGCTGCGACCGGGGGTGTTTGCCAGTTGCCGGCGAGTACTACAGGCTCTCGCGCGAGGCGCGCTTGCGTTCGTGCTCTTTGAGATGCCGTTTGCGAATGCGAATGTTCTGCGGCGTAATCTCCACCAGTTCGTCGTCCTCGATAAACTCCATCGCCTGCTCCAGGCTCATCTGGATAGGCGGCGTCAGCAGGATGCTTTCGTCCTTGCCCGAGGCGCGCACGTTGGTGAGTTGTTTGCCCTTCGTCGGGTTCACGGTCAGATCGTTGTCGCGGCTGTGCCGACCAATCACCATGCCCTCGTACAGCTCCTCACCCGGACCGATAAACATGCGCCCGCGCTCTTGCAGATTAAACAGGGCATACGCCAGGGACTTGCCTGGGGAGTTAGAGATAAGCACACCATTGGCGCGCGAGGCGATCTCGCGGGCCCGCACCGGCCCGTAGTGATCGAACACGTGGTACATCATGCCGGTGCCAGAGGTCATGGTGCGAAAATCGGTCTGGAAACCAATCAGGCCACGCGCCGGAATCATGTAGTCCAGCCGGGTGCGACCTTGCCCGTCGGGCATCATCGATTCCACCTCGCCGCCGCGTGATCCCAACGCCTCCATCACCGCGCCCTGGTGTTTATCCTCCACATCCACGGTGAGCGCTTCGAACGGTTCATGACGCTCGCCATCCACTTCGCGCACCACCACACGCGGGCGCGAGACGGCCAGCTCAAAACCTTCGCGGCGCATAGTTTCGATCAAAATGGCCAGATGCAACTCGCCGCGCCCGGAGACGCTCAGTTTATCCGGATCAGCTGTTTCCTCTACCCGCAGTGCGACATTGTGCAGCGCTTCGCGCATCAGCCGGTCGCGCACCTGACGGCTGGTCACAAAGCGGCCTTCGCGCGCCGCCAGCGGCGAGGTATTGGCCTGGAAGGTCATGCTGATGGTGGGCTCGTCCACGGTCAGCGCGGGCAGTGCCTGCGGCTGGGCCGGGTAGCACAGCGTATCGGAGATGGCGGGCCGCTCGATGCCGGCGATCGCCACAATGTCGCCCGCATGCGCCTCCTGCACCTCCACTCGCTCCAGACCCAACAAACCGAAAATCTGGCCGACACGCTCGTTGCGGCGCCCACCGTCGGCATCAATCACGGTGATGGCATCGTTGCGTCGCACGCTGCCGCGAGCGATTCGCCCGATACCGATAGCCCCTAGATAGGTCGAGTAATCCAACACCGAAATCTGCAGCTGAAACGCGCCATGCTCATCCACCGGCGGCGGCGGGCAGCGCGCGATAACCGTGTTGAACAGCACGTCCATGGTCTCGGTCATCGTCTCGGGCGTGGTGCCGGAGGTGCCCTGGATCGCCGAGGTGTATACCACCGGGAAGTCCAACTGCTTGTCATTGGCGCCCAGGCGGTCGAACAACTCAAAGGTCTGGTCCAGCACCCAGTCCGGGCGGGCACCGTCGCGATCAATCTTATTAATCACCACGATGGGCTCGAAGCCGTGGGCAAAGGCCTTCTGGGTGACAAACCGGGTTTGCGGCATTGGGCCATCCACCGCATCAACCAGCAACAGCACGCTGTCCACCATCGACAGCACCCGTTCCACCTCGCCACCGAAGTCCGCGTGCCCCGGGGTATCCACAATGTTGATGCGGAACTCGCCCCAGTTGATCGCGGTGTTCTTGGACAAAATGGTAATGCCGCGCTCGCGCTCCAGGTCATTTGAATCCATGACACGGTCGGGCATCGCCTTGCGGGCATCCAACGTACCGGACTGGCGCAGCAACTGATCCACCAGCGTGGTTTTGCCATGGTCAACATGCGCGATGATCGCGATGTTGCGAAGTTTACTTATCATGTTAAGGGGTGCCTGAGAGGTGGGGAGCGGGCAGGAAAGGCGCGCATTCTAGCCCGGATCATTCATCCATGTCCCCCATCGGGGGCACGCTTGTCGCTAATTTGGCTAGCGAAGGTGCCCGTTGGTCCAGGAATTCGCCTGCAATGGCCCCTATTTCAGGGCCACTAAGCCCGCAAGATGTACAGCGTTCGGCACATTCGACAAAGATTATGACGAATAAATTGAGGGCCGGCTGGCCGTCATTTGCGTATTCAGCCAATGAGACCACTTAGAGGGTCTCCATCTTGGCTGGCCTTTCGGCATAGGGGGTGAGCAGGCGCGACAGATCCGTGCCGGGGCGAGCAGTGTCACGGCTTGGCCTTGGACAACAGATAGTCCGCGACCTCCAATGCGAAATTATCGGCCAGCGCCGGCACATGAGATGCGCCCGGCGCGGTCCACAGCTGCGCACTGCCGCCGACGCAGTTCTGATCGTACACGCGTCTTAAAGTATCCTTCGCCGGCCCGCCGATGAGATCCAGCAGCGGCGGTGTGATCACGCCGTTCACCTCGCATCCGTTCAGCGCCGCCCAACCCTCCGTTGTGGTTCTGGCACCGGGATAACAGCCCAGTCCGGCCAGACAGCCACCCGGATAGAAAATGACATCATCCGCCGTCCCGTGAATTTGCAGCGTGTGCACTGGCTCGCTTGGCTGGCATTCACCAATGTCTTCCCAGTTGGCACCCGCCACACTGACAATTGCAGTGACCAAATCGGCGTGATCGCAAGCCATGCGATGGGACATAAAGCCGCCGTTGGAGTGCCCAACAAAATATACCCGCCGGGCATCCACCGAATACGTCGCGGCCACCACTTCCACCAGATTGCGCAGATAAGCTGAATCATCCAGCTCACCAAAGTACTCGCAACAGGCATTGGTGGCGTTCCAGTAGCGTGCCCCAAAGACATCCAACGTGCCGTTGGGCAGCGCCAGCAAAAATCCGCGCGCATCGGACTGCGCGGTCATCCGCATGTACAGCTCGTTGAACACGGCGCTCGAGCCGTATCCGTGCAACTGCACAACCAGCGCAATTGGCTCGCCCTGCTCGTACGCGGCGGGCACATGCAGCTTGATGGGGCCTCGCCCAGCATCAACGACGACATCCTGCTGCGCGCCGGCAGCGCTGGCAAGCGAGAGCAGAAGCAAAGCTGAGAGTAATCTCATCGTGCACCCCTTATTTGATTGACTGTATCTGTTGTAGTTGTCTCGGGCCGTTGCGCAAGGACTCATTTTCTTACCCCTGAAAACATAACACTCAGCCCGTTGCCGAACCACGATTTTTTCACAGTGACTGCTTATGCAAAGCGTAAAATTATTTTTCTGCTGCGCTTTACATAGCCGCCGATTGCGCCTTGATTCGCCCCCTGCACTCACCTAGGCTAATCGCACGAACAAAAACGACAAAGGCATCACGCACAACCGTATGCGCGCCGCCGCAACCGCCTGACAGCGCGTTGCAGTCATAACAACACTGACGGAACAGTAGAGGCTAGCATGGAGCACAGCACACAAGGCTGCGGCAATCGCCGCGGCGCACGATTTTTACTTGCCCTCACCAGCGCACTGGCTGTGGTGGCGATTGGCCAAACGGCCTACGCAGCCGACAACGCCACGCTGTCGGCCCGCGACAGCGCCATTGCGCGCGCCACCGACACGGCCTATGCAGGCCTGCAAAATCGCGCGCAGGGCCGGGTACTGCTGGCACGCCACCGTGCCACCCAGGCGGCCCGGATCGCCCGCATCGAGGGCGAAGGCGACTTACAACCTGGTGGTGTCTACGCCAGCCGCCATGCCAAGGTTGACGCGTTTTTGGCGCAACACCGCGCACTGTTCGGCGCTCAAGATGAGCATGTGTCACTAGCCCTACTGGACCAGGCCGTGGACACGCGTGGCGGCGCCACGCTCTCCTACCAGCAAACCTATCGCGGTGTCCGCGTGTTTGGCGCGATGCTGCGCGCCAACGTGGATGCCCGCGGGCGGCTGCGTGCTGTCAACGGCATGATGGTACCCGCACTGCACCAGGATCTGGCCGGGCGCATCACCCCATCGGTGAACAGCGCGCGGGCCGGGCGACTGGCGCGCGATATCGTGCGCCAGCAGCTGGCACCCAGCGCAGGCAAACTCGCCAGCGATGCATCGCTAATAATTTATCGCGTTGGCCTGCTGCGCGGACACAGCGGCCCCGCGCGACTGGCGTGGGAAATCACGGTTAACAACGCAGCCAACAGCGTACGCGAGTTTGTGTATCTGGATGCGCACACCGGCAAAGCGCTGAACCAGATCAGCGGCGTGCACGAGCTTATCCAGCGTGAAATCTACGACGGCGGATTTAACAGCGCCTCCAGCGTGTGGTCAGAGGGGGACAGCGTGCCCGTCGGCAACCCGACCATTGATGATCTGATCGACTTTTCGCTCGATACCTACAACGTCTACTCCAGCATGAGTGACGGCACTTATCTGTCGTTCGACGGCGTCGATGGCATCATGCATGCGGTCAACAACGACCCCACCATCGCCTGCCCCAACGCGCATTGGACCGGCAGCTACATCGGCTTTTGCCCCGAGCTTGCCACCGACGACATCGTCGCCCACGAATGGGCGCACGGCTATACCGAGCGCACACATGGGCTCATCTACCAGTACCAGTCCGGCGCATTGAACGAATCGTACTCCGATATCTTTGGCGAGCTAATGGACCAGTTGAACGGCGCGGCGGGCGACACGCCCAACGCCCCACGCAACGCGGGCGCCTGCTCCGTTTTCGGCGGCGGCTTGCCGCCGACCTTCACGGTGGACACCCCGGCCGCCATCGCAGGCCCATACACGGTGGGCGGCGCAGCGTTCAACCCGTCGGCCGGCAGTGTCAGCGGCCAGGTCGCGATCGCCTTTGATATCACCGGCACTGACAGCCTAGCCTGCAACCCCCTGCCAGCGAACAGTCTTGATGGCATGGTCGCCTTGATCGACCGCGGCGACTGCGCATTCTCTGACAAAGCGCTGAATGCCCAGGTGGCCGGTGCCACCGGCGCCATCGTGATCAACAACGACGGCGATGATGTGATCGAGATGGGCGGCAGCAACAATGCCATCACCATTCCCTCCGTATTCGTCGGCCAGAGCGATGGCGCGCTGATCCGTGCGAACGTTGGCAGTGCCAGCGTGAGCATGGCGCTGATACCGGGCACCGACAACAGCGTCCGTTGGCTGCTGGGCGAGGACGCCGGCGCCATTCGCGACATGTGGTCACCCAACTGCTTCGGCAACCCGGCGCACGTAAGCGATGATGCCTACTTCTGCGGCGAAGACGACGGTGGCGGCGTGCATTCAAATTCCGGCATCCCCAACCACGGCTTTGCACTGCTGGTGGATGGCGGTACCCACAACGCCATCAATGTGCCGGCAATTGGGGCCAACAAAGCGGCACATATCTACTGGCGCGCCCAGCACGCCTACCAGACGCCCTCCAGCGGCTTTGCCGAGCACGCCGATGCGCTTGAAGCGGCCTGTGCGGATCTGGCCGCGAGCGGTGGCGAGCTGAGCAGTGTCAGCACCGACACTGGGCTCGGCCTGTTGTCGGGCGATATCGTCGACGCCAGCGACTGTGCGGCCGTCGCCGCCATGATCCAGGCGATTGAGCTGCGGGCGGCCCCCATCCAGTGTGGTTTCGAGCCCCTGTTGCAAGCTGCCGCACCAGCACCTTGCGGCGACGGCGAGCAGGTACAGAGCACGCTGCTGGCGGACTTTGAAGCAGGCCTGGGCGACTGGTCTGTCGGTACCCGCGAGATCGCGCGTCCGTTCACTTTTGATACGGAAAACTGGGCCACAACAAACGATCTGCCGGAAGGTCGCAGCGGCACCAGCGCGCACGTCGAACCATTCTTGGGCGGCAACTGCCGCGGTGATCTGGAGGCTGGCGTCACCTATCTGCAAAGCCCCGACATCAACCTGGGCGATGACACCCGACTGGCGTTTGATCACTGGGTAGCCACCGAGCGTGAGTTCGACGGCGGCAACATCAAAATCTCGGTGAATGGAGGCAACTGGAGCCTGATTCCAGCCTCAGCCTTTATCTTCAACGCCTACAACCTCACCTTTCCCGACAGCGACAATCCGCTGACCGGCGAAAGCGCGTTCTCCGGCGCCAACGCCGGCACCTTCCAGGGCAGCTGGGGACAGTCACAGATTGACCTCACCGGCCTGGCGAGCAGCGGCGATACCATCGCACTGCGCTTTGAGATGGGCGTGGATGGCTGCAATGCCAGCGGACAGGGCTGGTTCGTGGACGATGTGCATGTTTACGCCTGTGCCAACGTGGCAGCGGACGACGATGCAGATAATGTAGCCGACAATATCGACAACTGCCTGGGGCTTAGCAACCCGGCTCAGCGTGACACCGACAATGACGGTCTGGGCAACGCCTGCGACAGCGATCTAGACAACGACTGCACGGTAAACTTCGCCGATCTTGCGATCATGAAGGCTGCGTTCTTCAGCAACGATGCGTTGTCAGATCTTGATGGCGATGGCACGGTGAATTTCTCCGACCTGTCGATCATGAAGACCGGCTTCTTCGCGGCGCCAGGACCCTCAGCGTTACCTAACACCTGCGACAACAACTAGGTACCATCAGGGCACCCGCTCCGTGCCCGCAAAACAGCAAAGCCCGGATCGCACACGCGACCCGGGCTTTTGCTTTCTGCTTTCTGCTTTCTGCTTTCGTTGTCTGCCTTTCGCTTCGCCGGTACTGGTCACCAGAAGCCGCCATCGCGTAGCCCTGCCTATGGGCTGCCACCCCGCTTCACCTCCGCGACGTACTCATCGCGCCAACCAGTTAAGCGCGTAAACGGCTCTCGCAAGCGCTCGCGTGTGCGCACGTTGTTTAGGCATGCGCTGACGGCCGGGCAGTCGGCCATTACATCAAACGGCTCGACGTAGGTTGCCCAGAAGCTCAGCACAAGATCCACCAGGCTGAAGCGCTCGCCCAGATAATACGGCCCGCCGGCCTGCAACCGCTGCTCGAACAAGCGCAGCTGCGCCACCACGGTGGCCAGCGCCTGTCGCTGTATCGCTTGGGTGTCCTGTTTGCGCACCACGTAGCGATGAGGATAAAAGAACCGCTTCATCGTCGGCTCCAGTTCGTCAGTCAGCATAAACAGACCACTCAGGAATGGGCCGCGGGCGGCATCCGACACTGCGGGCGCCAGCCATTCCAGCGCATGTTGCTCAGCGAGGTACAACGCGATGGCGGGAGTCTCGAACAACGTCTCGCCCTGCGGGCATACCAACGCCGGCACCAGACCGCTGGGGTTGATGGCCAGATACTCCGGGCTACGATGCTCGTTGGTGAGGATGTCCACCTCCCGCAACGCGTACGGAATCTGCCCTTCCAGCAGCACCATCTCAACAATCAGCGCGCGAGTGTAGCGCCCACCATACAAGACATACATCGTCTCACCTCTCATCTGCTCGCGTGTGAGCCCCGCCGCATGACGGCAACTGTTGGGTCGACGCGTTAGCGCTTTTTGTTTTTCTGGCGCGGATCCAACCCCATCGAACGGGCAATAATCTCTCGCATCACCTCCGATGAGCCAGCGTAAATGCGCGAGATGCGGGCATCACGGTACATGCGCGAGATGCGATACTCGTCCATGTAGCCAGCGCCTCCATGCAACTGCACGCACTCATCCATCACCCGGCCTTCCAACTCGCTAGTCCACAGCTTTGCCCGCGCCGCCACATCCGCGGTGAGTTTGCCCGCGTTGTGCTGCATTACGCAGTGGTCAACAAACACCTGACCGATGTCTATTTGCGTGCGCATGTCTGCCAGTTTGAAGCGGTTGACCTGGAAGTCCGCCACCGACTGGCCAAAAATCTGCCGTTCCCGGGTGTAGTCCAGCGTGATTTCCAGCGCGGCTTCCGCGTGCGCCAGATAACCGGTCGCGCCGGTCAGGCGCTCCTCGGCCAGGAACTGCATCAGGTAGTAAAACCCTTTATTCGGATCGCCAAGCACATTCTCCTTGGGGACGCGTACGTTGTCGAAAAACAGCTCGGCGGTGTCCTGCGATTTGAGTCCCATTTTCTTCAGATTGCGTCCGCGACTGAAGCCTTCCATGTGGTCTTCGACCAGAAACAGGCCCAGTTGATGAGAGCGGTCTGGGTCGGTGCGTGCCGCCACCACAATCAAGTTGCCGATCATGCCATTGGAGATATAGGTCTTCTGCCCGTTCAGCAGAAAATGCTCGCCCTTGTCTTCTGCCCGGGTCTTCATCCCCGCGACATCGCTGCCGGCACCCGGCTCGGTCATCGCGACGGCCAGAATGGTCTCGCCGGTGGCACATTTGGGCAGGAACTTAAGCTTCTGCTCATGCGTGCCCAGCGTGTGGATGTAGGGCGCTACCAGACGGCTGTGCAGCGAGGCGAAAAAGCCCACATCTCCGTAGCGGGCGTTCTCCTCGATCAAGATCTGATCGAAGCGGTAGTCGTTGACGCCCGTGCCGCCGTATTGCTCATCCATCCACAGGCACAAAAAGCCCATTTCGCCTGCTTTGAGAAATGCCTCCCGATCCACATAACCCTGCTCGTTCCAGCGTTCGCGTTGTGGTTCTATTTCTTCGCGGAAAAACCGCCTGGCGGCGTCGCGGAATACTTCATGCTCCTCATCGAACAACGTGCGCTCAATCATGGGGTCCTCTCTGGGTATCGGCGGGATTCGTGGCCGCCTGTTTTTGGGTGAGCTCGCAAGCAAGGTGGGCGCTAGTTTATACGCTACTTCGCCCGAGGGAATTGCCCGTCGCCGCCGCAAGCCCATGTCGGACTTCGCCAACGCACCGCACAATGGCGGGACCGCGCGCAAAAACAGGCAAAACCTACCACCAATATCGCCGTTTGCGCGGCATCTACCGGCCAACTGCAAAGAAAGTGGCGCTTCGCCTTGTCGCCAGCGCTGCATATCCGCAGAATACGACTTTGGGGGCGATGCGCAGTTATGTTGTATTTTACATACAACGCAGAAAAATCCGCCCTCTAATCCGATTGGCCGGCCGTAGCCGTGGCCATGATCACACTATGCAGGACCGTCTCGGGTGGTGAGACTGTCCGCCCTGGGGGATTCACAACATGCAAATCAAGGCCATTCAGCCTTATCTGGTGGCAGCGGTCGCAGTGGCGCTGGCGCCGGCGATCAGCCACGCGCAGGCACTAGAGGAGGTGGTCGTCACCGCGCAAAAGCGCCAGCAGACCTTATCCGATGTACCCATCTCGATTGCTGCCATATCTGGTGAGGACCTGGCTGCGGCCAACCTCAACAGCATTGATGACATCCAGGGACGGGTGCCGAACCTGCGCATGACAACCGCCGCCGTGTCCACACAGATCTACATTCGCGGCGTGGGCTCGGGCTCCAACGACGGCTTCGAGCAGTCGGTCGGCTTTTATGTGGACGGTATCTACGGCGGTCGCGGACGGCAGTTCCGCTCACCCTTCCTGGATCTGGAGCGGGTTGAAGTGCTGCGTGGGCCACAGGGCGTACTGTTGGGCAAAAACACCATTGGCGGCGCAGTGAACATTACCACTGCGCGCCCCACCGATACCTTCGAAGGCTCCATCACCGGTGCGTTTGGCAGTGAGATTGGCGAGAAACGCTTTACCGGCATTATCTCCGGCCCCATCGGCGAGCGAATGCGCGGACGCATCGCGGCCACCTGGTCAGAGACCGACGGCTACCTGCAAAACACCAGCACCGGCCTGGAAGAGCCGGTGACCGAAGACATGGTGGTACGCGGCACGCTGGAGATGGACCTCGGCGACAATGGCAACGCCCGGCTCAAATACGAGCGCGGCACTTTCGATGTGTATGGCAGCAACTACATTATCAGCTCCACCGGCCCATTTGCCGATATCTTCGAGCGCTTCGACCCTAACTTCAGCCGACGCGACAACTTCTCCAGCAAGGATGCGATCGAAACGGACTTCACCGATAGCAACAACGCCGTACTTACACTGGATTACGATATCGGCGACATTACCCTCACCTCGGTCACCGGCTACTCCGACTTTATCTTCCGCCGCCGCGTGGATACCGACTTCTCGGCCATTCCGCTGCTCACCACAGACACCATGCCGGAGCGATTCGACCAGCTCAGCCAGGAGTTGCGCGTGACCTCGGCCCCTGGCGGCCGGCTTGAGTACATTGCCGGCGCGTACTGGCAGACCAACGACCTGGACACGCTGCGTGAAACCTCGATTGATGGCGAGACGCTGGCCGTATTGCTCCGGGACGCGCTGAATGATCCCGGCGCAGCCGCACTGGCCAGCCTTACCACCTCCAAGACGTTTCAGAAATTTGACCAGACCAGCGACACCCTTGCTGCTTTCGGGCAGGTCACCTGGAACATCTCGGACACCCTGCGGGCCACCGCCGGAGCGCGCTGGTCCAGCGAGGACAAAGAAGCTGTGCAGAGCATCACCATTAACAAGGCAGACGGCAGCGAACCGCTGGGGGACGACGTTGCGCTGCTGCTGGTGGAAGGTCTGTTCGGCTTCACAGACCACCGATTTGATCAGGATCGCAGCGAAAGCGATGTCTCCCCTTCGCTGAATCTGCAGTGGGATGTCAGCGACGACGTAATGCTCTATGCCGGTGCGGCCAAGGGGTTTAAAGCCGGCGGCTTCAATGCGCAAGAGCGCAGCCGCGAGTCCAGCCGGTTTGAATTTGAAGAAGAATCCGCCGTCAATCTTGAAATGGGCGCGAAGATGACGCTGGCCGACGGCTCCGCGCAATTGAACATCGCCGCCTTCAGCACCACCACCGAAGATCTGCAGGTGAGCACCTTCACCGGGGTCACGTTCATTGTGGGCAACGCGGCCAAGTCGACCGCTACCGGCATCGAGCTAGATGGCCGCTGGCGACTCAGCGACAACGTCGAAATTGGCGGTGCGCTGGCCATCCTGAACAGTGAGTTCGACTCGTTCCCGGATGCCGCGTGTTTCGCGGGCGCCG
>CBDUQI010000001.1:0-97620 GCA_965369325.1 uncultured Gammaproteobacteria bacterium | reverse complement strand
CTCTGGGCCGTGATCTGAGCGGATACATGCGGAGCGTCCGTGCTGAGAAAACAGCTCAGTCAGTATTCGCGTGACGTCGCTTGCGGTAATGCTTCGGCCAACGCGAATGGTCAGCCCTTGGCGAGTAAACTCGTCCACTATCGTGAGGCACTTGAGCAGACGC
Source organism: uncultured Gammaproteobacteria bacterium (assembly GCA_965369325.1). Taxonomy (GTDB): domain Bacteria; phylum Pseudomonadota; class Gammaproteobacteria; order Steroidobacterales; family JBCBZW01; genus CBDUQI01. Next base: position 97,457 of record CBDUQI010000001.1, on the reverse strand, counting down.
CCATCGGTACTCTGATCGAATACGAAATCATAGCTCCAAACATGATTCGGGTATTCGGCCCGTTTCACCCATTGGGTGCTCATGCCCAGCACCTTGCGTTTTCGCACTTTGCGCACGACCTGCAGGCCTTCGTGGCGACGAATTTGGCGAACCCGCTCCCGGCTTGTCGACGATTCTCCCCCGCGCATCAGATCGTACACTTTTCGGTATCCCCAATACGGATATTGCTGTGAAAGCTTGACCACTTGCCGGTACGGCGCATCTACTATCTCTCGGCGACGCGTATACCGGTAACTGGATCGGTGCATTTGCATCGCCTGACAGGCCCGACGTTCGCTGATTTCATACGTCCCTTTGAGGTATGTAATGCAGCGCCGGCGCTCCGCCAGGCTCACCACTTTCGGCTGTTGACATCCTTGAGCATCCGGATGTCCAGCGTCTGCTCGGCCACGATCTTCTTCAGCTCAGCGTTCTCACGCTCCAGTTCCTTGAGTCGCTTCGCTTCGCTGACCTCCATGCTGCCGAACTTCGTCTTCCAACGATAGAATGACTGTTCCGAGCAGTTGTGCTTACGGCATACATCGGCCACTGACAGACCTGACTCCGCCTCCTGCAAGATCCGAATGATCTGCTCTTCTGAAAAACGCTTGCCCTTCATCGGTTTCTCCTTCATCAAGAAACCCTAACACAGCAACTGGACCAATTATGAAGGGGCTAGCCATAGGGAATGAGGCTGCCAAGGTGTCGACAGCCCTGGCACGTGTGCGTGAGAACATGCAGTTCAATTCCGAGTAACGGGCAGGCGCGCCCACACGCTGTCGTCATACGTTCCGATCATTGCTGGTGAACATGCTTTTCTTGCCAGGGTAGCTCGCGTACAGCTTATCGTGAGCAGTTTTTGAAAATGTATCATCCCTTGCGGAATACTGCGCTATCCAGCCAATTAGCATATTCAAGTTGGCATCTTGGGCTTGCTTAGATGCGTATTTGTGAGGCTCCCATGGGCGATTCTTTGCATTGGCGATGCAGTCTTCAATAGATAAATTCATGAACACAATTTCGCTTGAGTAAGGGACAGCCATTTCCAACAAATCTGCATAGCACCCTTCGATAACCCAGCTGGGATTAGCGTTAATGAATTTGGTAATTCCCTTCTTTGATTCTGTTAGTGCTTTTCGCTCAGGCGGAGAGGTTGGTTCCCATGCAAGGGTGTCGAGATCTAAGTGAGCAAGCTTTTCGCTATCACACAATGCGCGTGCAAGTGTGGTTTTCCCAGCACCGGAGTTTCCGAATACTAGGATTTTTCTCATTCAGGTATCCCATTGGCATGGTCCGGGCGGGTGTGTTCGCTCGTTGGGGAACCCACTCGTGACGGCAGCAAACTTAGCGCACGAATATAGTAGAGGGCGGGAACGACGACCAGTGTTAACAGCAGCGTGGACGCCATCCCACCCAGCATCGGCAATGCGATGCGCCGCATCACATCCGAGCCCAGTCCGTCGGTAAGGAAGATCGGCGCGAGCCCGGCGAAGACGGTGGTCACTGTCATCAACTTGGGCCGCACGCGCATCGCCGCGCCGCGAGTGATCGCCGCGTAAAGTTCGTCCGCCGTTCGCGGCACCGCTTTACGCACTTCGCCATCGATGTACAGCAGCATGATCACTGCGGTCTCCACCGCGATGCCGCCGAGCGCGATGAAACCTACCGCGACGGCCACGGAGAGGTTGTAGCCAGCAAGCCATACGGCGAACAATCCGCCCACCAGCCCGAACGGCAGGCTCGCCATAATCATCAGTGTGCGGTCCAGCCGGCCGAAGTGCAGCATAAGCAGCAGGAACACCAGCGCGACAGCCGCCGGAATGGCGACATTAAGCCGGGCTTTGGCCTCGGCCAGTTGTTCGTACTGGCCGGCGAGCGCGACCGAGTAGCCGGGCGGGAGATTGATGGTATGCGCCAGGGTGAGTCGCGCCTCAGCCACATAGCTGCCCAGATCGCGCCCGGCGATATCCACGAACACCCAGCCGGTGAGTCGTGCGTTTTCCGATCGAATCATCGGCGGCCCTTCGGTGTAGACAATCGTGGCTAACTCGCCCAGCGGGATGTGCGCGCCGGTGGGTGTCGGCACCAGAATGTTCTCGAAATCCTCCGGCGTTTCGCGGAACGGTCGGTCGTAGCGCAGGATGATGTTGTAGCGCTCGCGACCTTCAACGGACTGGCTGAGCGCCATACCGCCCAACGCCGTCTGCACGACGGACTGGAACACGCCCATGTCGATATTACGGCGTGCAAGCTCGGCACGATTCGGATTAATTTCCAGGTAACGCCCGCCGAGCACGCGGTCGGCAAAGGCGGAGCGGGTGCCGTCGATGTCGGCGACCACTTGCTCGATATCGCGCGCAATGGATTCGATCTGGTGCAGGTCGTCGCCGCTAACCTTAATGCCAATAGGCGTGCGCACCCCGGTGGACACCATGTCCATACGGATCTTGATGGGCGTGCCCCAGGAATTCACCAGCCCGGGCATCTGTAACCTCGCATCCAATTGCTCGACGATGTCATCCAGGGTCACGCCGGGCCGCCACTCATGTTTTGGCTTGAGCCGGATCCAGGTTTCGATCATCGACAGGGGCGCAGGATCGGTGGCAGTATCCGCCCGTCCCGCTTTGCCGAACACATTCTCCACCTCGGGCATCGCCGCGATGATGCGGTTAGTTTGGCCCAGCAGCTCGCGCATTTTGGTGGAGGAGGCGCCCGGCAGCGTGGTTGGCATGTAGAGCAGCTCGCCTTCGTACAGCGCCGGCATAAACTCGGATCCCAAACGCGTGGCCGGCACCACGGCGCTCGCCGTGATCACCAGCGCCAGTACGATCGTGAGCCAGCGCAAACGCAGCGCGAGGTGCAGCACCGGCCGGTACAGTCGTACGAACAGCGCGTTGAGCGGGTTGGCCTCTTCGCGGCGGAAGCGACCGCGCATCAGGTGCAGCATCAGCACCGGCACCAGCGTGACCGAGAGTATCGCCGCAAACGCCATCGCGTAGGTTTTCGTGAACGCCAGCGGACTGAATAGCCGGAAGCTCTCGCCGGTCAGCGCGAACACCGGTAGAAACGACACAGTGATGACCAGCAGCGAGAAGAAGATGCCCGGCCCGACTTCCTGTGCCGAGGTGAGTACGGCGGAACGCCTTGCCTTCGCGTCGGGCGTGCCACCGAGCGCGGCCAAATGCCGACTGGCGTTTTCGACCAGCACAATGGAGGCGTCCACCATCGCGCCTATAGCAATCGCGATGCCGCCCAGCGACATGATGTTGGCGGTCACGCCCTGCCAGGACATCACGACGAACGCCCCGAGCACACCCAGCGGCAGCGTGATGAGGGCGACCAGCGATGAGCGTACGTGCAACAGAAACACCAGCACCACCAGCGCGACCGCGATGCCTTCCTCGATCAGCTTGCGGCTTAGGTAATTCACGGAGCCTTCGATCAGCGGCGCACGATCGTACACGGTGACGATCTCCACGCCCGTTGGCAGGCCGCGTGCCAGCTCCGCCAGCCGCGCCTTGACCCGCTCGATGACCTGCAGGGCGTTCTCGCCATCGCGCATGATGACGATGCCGGCAACTGTCTCGCCTTCGCCATTCAGCTCGACCACGCCGCGACGTAGCGCCGGCCCCTCGACGATGCGTGCGACGTCCGACAACAACACCGGCGTGCCATCGGCGGCGTACACCACCACCTGCTCCAGATCGACGCGTTCATCCACGTAGCCGGCCGAGCGAATCACATACTCGGTCTCCGCCTGCTCCAGTACCCGGCCGCTCACTTCGCTCGACGCCGCGCGCACGGCGGCGCGAATTCGAGCGATGGAGATATCAAAACTGCGCAAACGGTTAGGGTCGATCAGCACCTGGTACTCGCGCACAAAGCCACCCACCGAGGCGACCTCCGCCACGCCATCCACACCAGCAAGCTCCAGGCTCAAGAACCAGTCCTGCAGCGATCGCAGTTCGGCGAGATCCGTATTGCCGCTGCGGTCCACCAGCGCGTACTGATACACCCAACCGACGCCCGTCGCGTCCGGCCCGATGCGCGGCACCGCGCCATCGGGCAGCTCTGAGCCCAGTCGGGACAACGCCTCGAGCACGCGCGAGCGCGCCCAGTACTGATCGACACTGTCCTCAAAAATCACATAAACGAAACTGGTGCCGAACATTGATAGGCCACGCACGTCTTTGGTCCGCGGCAGACCGAGCAGTGCGGTGGAGAGCGGGTAAGTCACCAAGTCCTCAACAATCTGTGGACTTTGGCCAGGAAAATCTGTGCGGATGATCACCTGGGTATCGGTGAGATCTGGCACCGCATCCAGCGGCGCATGATTGACGGCCAGCCAGCCAGCGACGGCAAGCGCCCCCGCGAGCACCAGGACGATAAGCTGGTTGGAAACAGACCAGCGGATGAGCGCTGATACCCACGAGGTGGATGGATCGCGGCCGGCCAGTTCGCCAGGGTCGTTTTGCGTCATAGCCAGGCCCTACCGGTGATGTGCGTGCGGATCGATCGCACCGGCATCTGGGTCGATCTGCGCGCCTTCAAGTTTGGATAGGCCTTCGCGCAGGTTCACTTCGCTGTCCAGCATGAACTGGCCGCTCGACACCACGTTTTCGCCGGCGGTGAGCCCCGCCAGAATCTCCGTCCACCCGGTGGCACTGATGCCAGTGCGCACGGTGCGCGCCGCAAATCGCCCACCACCGAGCGCAACGATGACGTGTGCGCCGCGACTGTCGCGCAGCACCGCCTCGCTGGGCACTGAGAGACGCGCTTCGCCGCCCAAGTCCATCGTAACGTCGGCATAGGCGCCTGGTCGCAAGTGCCCATCGGTGTTGTCGATCTCGATGCGCACTCGCGCGGTACGCGTGCGCGGGTCGATCGTAGGGTAGATGTAATCGATGCGCCCCTCGGATGGTGCCGCCGGCGCACTCGGGAAGTTCAGTGCGACCGGCAAGCCGGTGTCGATTAACGGCAGGTCGCTGTCCGGCACGGAGGCCATCACCCAGACGCCCGCGTAGGACTGTAAGCGCAGAATCGGGGTGCCGGGTTGAACGTAGTCACCCTCGCGCACTGTTAGTGCCGACACGGTGCCGCCGGCCTCGGCATACACCGGAACGCGATCGACCGCTTGTTGCGTCTTGGTCAGTCGATCAATGGTGGTTTGTTGCATGCCGAGCGAACGCAGCCGTTGGCGGGTTGCAGCGATGCGGTTTTCGTTGCCGATGCTCAGCGAGTTCAGGTAGTCCTTCTGGGCGGCGATGAGGTCAGGGCTGTAGACGCGATAAAGCAGTGCGCCCGGGCGCACGGTATCGCCCTCCGCGCGCGCAGTAAGGTTTTCGATCCAGCCTTCCAAGCGCGAGACCGCGACGCTTTCTAGCCGCTCGTTGGTCTCCACCACGCCGAATGCGCGCAGCGTCTGGCCAAAATCCACGTGCGCCACCGGCGCAGTACGCACGCCCATGCTCTGCAGCATGCCGTCGGCGACAACGATCGATGTGTTGGCCAGGGTGGCATGCGCTGACTCATCGTGGGTGTCATCGCTCGCCACCGGCACCAGCCCCATGCCGCAGATCGGGCAGGTGCCGTCGCCATCGTCGTGCAGGTAGTGCGGGTGCATCGGGCAGGTGTACTGCGTTTGCGTGGCCGCATCGGTTTGCGCTTTGCCGGCCATGATGTTGGTGAGCTGGGTGGAATCTGGGTCGGTGCACGCCCCGGCCAGCACTGCGACAACGACGATGACGAGGCGAAAGAAGCGTTTCATGGCATCACCTGCAGGGCTTGAATGCGGGCGGTCGCGGCGGCTAGCCGGGACTGCTCCGCAGCGATATCGGCACGTAGGGAGAGCGTGGCGATATCGCCGTCGATGATCGGGGCGTAGTCGCCGAGGCCGGACTCGTAGACCGTGAGCTGTGCGACCATCTCATCTTTCACAGCGGCGATGTTGCGTTCGAGGACTTTGATGCTGGCCGCCGCAGCACGCCTCGCCGCGTCCTCCGCCGCGCATTGTGCGATGGCGGAACGCGCGGCCGCCTCAACGCGCATTTTCGCGCCGGTACGTTCGGCCTTGGCAGCGCGCAGGCGCGGTTTGACGCTGCGCTCAGATCGCAGTGGCACGGAAACGGTCACCATGCCGGAGACCCAGTCGTCGCCGGCGAAGTTCGCACCGGCCTCGCGCTGCTGATAGGTAAGCTCCAGGCCCCAGTTCGGGCGTCCGGCCGCCTGCGCGCCATCGATGGCGAAGTCGGCAACATCTAGCGCCGCGGCGGCGACGCGCACGAGATGATACGCCCCGGGCTCGGCCGGGCAGGAGGCCGGTGCAAGCGGCGGTGGCGCCGTCGTCGGGTGCTGGCCTACCAGATCCAGCAAGCGTGCACTGATCTGCGCTGATTGCCGTTGCAGATCCACCAGCATTCTGGCCACCCCCGCGCGTTCAGCCTCAATCTCCGCAAGGCGGAACACCGCCGGACGTCCCGCATCAATTTCGGAGGCAACCACATCGGCAAGCTCGTCGTAGCGGGTGTTGCGACCTGCAGCGAGTTCGCGCTGTCGCGCGATGCGATCCCTGTCGTGTAGCAGGGTGATCAGCTCGGCCCGCAGCGCGGCGAGGCGGGCCTCACGCACTAGGCCGGTCTGTTGCGCCATCGCGTGCGCTTCGCCGGCGCGGGCATCACGGCCGGCACGGTTAGGGAACTCCTGTCGCACCATCAGCGCCTTGTTCGTGGGTAGGAACTCGCTGAACGAGGGGTCGAACAGGGGAAAGTTGTTGATGCCGAGGCCGAAGACTGGCGCGGGCAGGGCGCTCGCCAGGGTGCTGCGTTCGCGACTGGCTTCGGCTTGGTAGCCGAGCGCGGCCAGCGATGGGTGCTCAGCAAGCCGGGCTTCCAGCTCAGCGAATGACTGGGCCGAGGCCGAGGTGGCGACTGCGCACCATGCGCCAAACGCACAGAGGAGTCCGAAACTGGTTTTTAGGGGCATTGCAACGCACCTTTGCGATGAGAGAGACGAAGCGACAGGTCACCGCGCGCGGGCGCGGAGGCTGCTATCTCAAATCAGAAGGCGTTGCTTGAGGCTGATCGGTGTCGAGCGGGGGCGTGGTGCGGGACTCGGTGGCCCGGTCTTCTGAAGGGTGCGTGCGACCTCGAAGGCGTCAAATGCGGGGGGCGCTGCGGCAGGCGCATCGTCCGCGCTACCGGTCGGACTGGCGGCTTCGGCGAGCGCGTCGGCTTGCATCATGGCGCTCTCGCAATCCGGGCAGTCCGGGCACTCGTCCGATACGGCGCTGTCGTGTTGACCGAGTGTAGCGGCGGGCGGGCCATGACACGGGGCGATTTCGAGCTCAGCGCGCTGGTCCGGCGGACCGCCCGCCGCCTGGTCGGTAACGCAGCACGCCATCACCGGCCGTGCTGCGACCAGGGCAGCGACCAGGATTAGGAAGAGGCGTGTGATTGGCGTCATAGGGCACAGCGTACAGAAAAAGCCTCACAGAAACATGCACCCGCTACGTACTTCGCATGTTGTCGAGAGAACGCTGGGGTGTGATCGAGCCGCTGGCGGGTAATCCCACTTAGCCTGAACAACAGCGCTGGCCTCTGTCGGTAGTTGCTATTCAGACGGCTAGCTGAGTGGTCGCAGCGCGGTTAACGAGATGGTCGATACGACTCCTCATGCGGGGTTGCGCATGCGGTGGAGCGCGCTGGTCATGGGTCTTTGGGGAGCTGGAAGTAGTCGGCTGGGTACATTGTGTACACGGCATCGGGACCCTCGGCCGGGGAGTCTGGCAGTGGCGCATGCCAACCCAGCCAGCGCCAGGCATCACGGCTCTGATGGCCCCACGCAAAGCCGCTCGGGCTGGCTTTTGATGGGTACCAAGACACCCAGTTGCCGTCGGGTAAGTGTTGGAAGCGCCGTAGTTGCTCTACTTGCTCGGCGGAGGGGTCCACTCGCCAACAGCTTACGGTCGCACCGCTCGCGGAGGCGATCCATTGGCCGTTTGGGTCGACAGCCAGCGCACTAACGCTGTCTTCAAGACCTTGCATGTTATGGAGGCATCGGCCGGATTTTAAGTCCCAAAACTTGATGGTACGGTCCTTCCCCGCGGAGGCGATCCATCGCCCGTGTGAGTCGACTGCTAGCGCATGAATCCAATCTTGGTGCCCTTGCATGTTATGGAGGCATTTGCCGGATTCGACGTCCCAGAGCTTGACGGTTCGGTCCTGACCTGCGGAGGCGATCCATCGCCCGTTTGGGTCGACAGCCAGGACATGAAACTTGCTCCTACGTCCTTCCATGTTTTGGCGGCATTCGCCGGATTTGACGTCCCAGAGTTTGACGGTGCTGTCGTAACCTGCGGAGGCGATCCATCGCCTGTTTGGATGGACAGCCAGTGCGCTAACCAAATTGATATGCCCTTGCATGGTACGGAGGCATTCGCCGGATTTGACGTTCCAGAGTTTGATTGTGCCGTCGCCATCTGCTGAGGCGATCCATCGCCCGTTCGGATGGGTTACGAGCGCATTCACCCAATCTCGATGCCCTTGCATGCTGTGGAGACATGTTCCGGATTTGACGTCCCAGAGCCTGACGGTGTTGTCGTGACTTGCGGAGGCGACCCATTGCCCGTTTGGATCGATTACCAGTGCGCTAACTGCGCGTTTGTGTCCTAGCATGTTATGGAGGCATTTTCCGGAATTGACATCCCAGAGCTTGACGGTGCTGTCGTGACTTGCGGAGGCGACCCATTGCCCGTTTGGGCTGACTGCCAGCGCATTGATTTTGCGTTTGTGCCCTTGCATGTTGTGGAGGCATCTGCCGGAATCGATGTCCCAGAGTTTGACGGTGTTATCACCACCAGCGGAGGCGACCCATTGCCCTTTGGGGGCGACTGCAAGCACACTAACCTGACTCCTGTGAGACTGAATATTATGAAGGTATTCTCCGGATTTGACGTCCCATAGCTTGACGGTGCTGTCGTGACTTGCGGAGGCGATCCATTGCCCGTTTGGATCGATTGCCAGCGCGCTAACCCAGCCTTTGTGCCCTCGCATATTGTGGAGGCATTGGCCGGATCTGACGTCCCAGACCTTGACGGTGCTGTCATCACTTGCGGAGGCGATCCACTGCCCGTTTGGATCGACCATTAGCACACTAACCCAGTCTTCGTGCCCGTGCATGTTGTGGAGGCATTGGCCGGATTTGACATCCCATAGCTTCACGATGCCGTCATCACCCGCGGAGGCGATCCACTGCCCGTTTGGGTGGATTGCAAGCGCGCTAACCTGCCCCTTATGCCCTTTCATGCTATGGAGGCATTGGCCGGACTTTATGTCCCATAGTTTGACGGTGCCGTCATCGCCTGCTGAGGTGACCCAGCGCCCGTTCGGGTGGGTCGCCAGCGCGCTAACCCAGCCTTTATGCCCTTGCATGTTTTGGCGGCATTGGCCAGATTTTATGTCCCATAGCTTGACGGTGCCGTCATGACTTGCAGAGACGATCCATTGCCTGTTTGGGTGGACCGATAGCGTACTAACCCAATCTTCGTGCCGTTGCATGTCGTGGAGGCATGTTCCGGATTTGACGTCCCATAGCTTGACGGTGCTGTCATCGCTTGCAGAGGCGATCCATTGCCCGTTCGGGTCGACTGCCAGCGCGTTGACGCCGCCCTTGTGTCCTTGCATATTTCGGTGGCATTGGCCAGATTTGACGTCCCATAACTTGACGGTGCTGTCGCAACCTGCGGAGGCGATCCATTGCCCGTTTGGATGGACCGCCAGCGTGTTAACTCTGCTCTTATGCCCTTGCATGTTTTGGCGGCATTGGCCGGATTTGACGTCCCAGAGCCTGACGGTGCCGTCATGACTTGCAGAGGCGATCCACTGCCCGGTCGGGTCAGCAACCACTACTCCTACAAGTCCCGGGTGTCCAAGCATGGATACCGGTTTACCGTTGGCTACTGGTCTCTGCGCAGCTGAAACAAAACACTCGGTTGGACTCCGGTCGAATACTACCGGGACTTTGTTTGAGACATTGTTGAATAACCACTGTGTTTGGCGCAGGTTCGCTCCCAGCAAATCGTCTTCGCTGGCATTGCAGTCGTGCAGTCGGGTGCCCGAGAAATCAGCGTCTTGCGCTGTCGCGCCTACCAGTGTGCACTGATCAAACACGCAAGCGGTCAAGTCCGCTTGATCAAACTGGCTACCGGAAAAATCGATATCACGAAAGTCGCTGCGGCGCAGATTAGTGCCGATGAACTTACTTCCGGAAAAGTCTAGTATGCCGCGCGGTGTGAGTGAAGCCGGCGACTCAAAGCTATGTGGTTCATAACCCGCTAGCCCAGGCTGCAGTTCTGCGAGCTGCGCCCCCGTCAGATCGAACCTCCGAAAAGTAGCACCTGGCGCGCCGCTGTCCAGTGCGCGCAGGGCATAGTCAAGCAGGTTCTCGCTGGCGTCGGCAAGATAGTGCTCGCGCAGTCGCTGCGCGTTCGCAAGACAGACGTCGGTGTTTCGCTGTCCGATCAACTCGCCAAGAAAGTCCCAGGTTTCGACGCTGGGCTTTGGAATTTTCCAAACAGAGAAGTCGCCATCAAGCAATGCCCGATGCAGTGCGCGCGACAGAAAAAACTCCATGATAGAGGTATGTGCAAATCTAAAAGCGCCCTCGCCTTGTCTGACCAGAAACGTTGCGTTGTGCAAATCATGCTGCAGCGTCTCGATGCCATTGTCTCGGTTAAGGTAGCTCCCGTAGTGCAGTTGCCAACGCTCGTTTTCCAGAAGCCGATCGGTTAACCAATTCGCCAGGTCGCTGTGCTCGACAGAGCGCGTGTCGGACTGCCAAAGGCGCAGCGCGAGTTGTTCCATCATCAGCAGTTTGTGGTCGCGCGTCAGGCAATGTTTGCCTTCATCGCGCAACAGCCACTCGTCCACCATGCCCTCATACAAATCCACCGAGGTGACGCCCTGTTGGCGCTTGCTGAGCTGTTCCAAACGCTCTACCTGATGCTGAATGAGATTCATCGTGTACGGCCGGGTGGATAAGTCGGCCAGGTCGTGCACTTGGTCCAGCATACGAATTACCAAATCGGCGCGTTCCGGTTGCGCAGAGAATACCGAACGGTAGTAGTTGCGGACCTGCTGAGCGTTCAGGGGCAACAGGTCGTACCACAGGTAGTGCGCTTTTTTTACCGCCTCGCGTTGCTGTCCGCTGAGCGCGTTGGTCTGCTCCCGCAGGGTTTCGAAATAATGACTGCGGCAGGTCACCAGCATTTTGCCGCCGTGATACTCGTCGCTATCCTGCCAGGCGATGGGCGGCAGAATACGCCACAGGGTTGCTATGAATGCTTGGCGCTCGGGCTTGTCGAGCCGATTCATCACCTCATCCAGGCCGTCAATAATGATCAGCCCTCTACCCTGCTGGGCCAGCCATGCGATGTCATCAGCAGTGGGCAGCGCACCGCGGTCTTCTGCGCGGATGTTGTAGGTGGTGCTGAGGATGTGCTCCAACATTGCATCCAGTGGCGGGGCCTGATTCTTCGCCCAACCAGGCATGGCATTGACGGCCCGCAGATCGAGATAGATCGGGGTGTGCGATGCGTCGTCTGCATCCAGCAGATTTCGCGTGAGTTGTTGGCAAAGCGTGGTTTTGCCGCTGCCCAACTCGCCGAAGATTGCGCACAACGGCGGTGAGTTCTCTGTCCTAAGCCACTCGTGGATGGCAGCCAGTGCGTCTCGGCTTTTTTTCCCACTTTGCCCGAGCATATGCGGCGCATAGTGTTCTACGTGCTGTTCGAGCACAGGTTTGAACTGTCTCCCAAACGCAATGCCGCGGGCCTTGGGGTGCATTTCGTCTGTTTCGCATTCATCGATAGCAAGCGATTCCTCAGGATGTTCTTGGCCTGCTGAGCTGTGCTCGAATTCGGTCAGTTTTTTTGCCAGGTCTGCGACCCAGCGGTCAGCGGCATCACCAGATTGGCCGCGATACGGCTTACTAAGGCCGTGGACATGGTCGCCCTCGCAGGGCGTGCCAGCAAGTTGCGCCTCGTCGATCCGGAGCATGGCCAGCGCGAGGATTTGCTGGTGGCTTTCGGCGAGCGTCTCGCCGAGGTGAGTGGTTTTCAGCTCGGCGATCAGGCTGGGGGTCAGCACGGCAATGACGAAGTCCGCACGCCGTAGTACGGCGGCCTGCTGCGTCGTTATGGTCTCGCCGAGTCCCAAATCGTAGAAGTCTAATGCCTGCCACTGACAGTCGCGGGCGCGTAGTTCAGGCACAAGTTTATCGTGCAGGCGTCGGGCCAGCGTCCGATCATCCGGGTGGTAAAGCCACAGATAGTGTGGGTCGCCGCCCAGCACCATTTTGCTCGGCTGCCAATCCTCGGGTCGGGACACCGTGCCGCCCGCGATCTCGACCCGCGCCTGCGGGTTGTCCTCGCAAACAAACCCCATATGCCGGTCCTGCGACGATGCCCTTTTGGCGTTATCCACGCTCAGCGTCAGGGAAATATTCTGTGTAGCGGCACGTGTATTGAGCTCTCGGCGGAACTTGCTGAAGTTTTTGTCCGCGAGCGTTTTGGCGCGCTTATCGCCAAGGCTCCCCGGAAACAACGCCTCATACGCCTGGGCGTAGTTAATCTGACCGTCCTCATCGATAAGCGCCACGAGCTTACCCAGACGTTCGCGGATAAGGGGGGTGAGGTTATCGCGCTTGCGCAGTTGTGCCAGCGTTTGCTCAACTGTGCGCCGGGATGCGAAGGCCTGCTTGGCCATGCTAGCGGGCTCCGTGATTGAGTTTTTGGATCAGCTTGCGCACGAAGCCGTCAACAAAAGCGTCGCGCTTCGCGCCGGCGGTCTCCGAGAACGCTCGCCCGTCGTCTTCGCGGTAGATCTGTATCTCGTTCAGCCCGCGTAAGTTCGCCGTGCCGTCCAGTGGCACGGGCTTTAGCAAGACCGGCACGAGCGCGCGCTGGATGCGGCCGGTGGTCGGATTGATGTACTGCGCAAGCTCTTCATCAACGATAAAGTCGTTGGCGAAAAAGTCGGGCGACACCAGCAGTAAGCCAAGGTCAGATTCCTCAATGGCCGATCTGATCTGGGGGCGCCATTCCACCCCAATGATGATGTCGCGGTCCATCCACCGCCGGAAACTGAACTCTTGGGCAATGGCAAGGCGTGGCTGGAGCAGATTGAGAAAAGCGTCCACGAGCCGCTTGTCCTTGCGGGTATAGGAGACGAAGTAGTTGATTGCTTTAGTCATTGTGGCCTCCGAATCGGTCCCTTGACTGGAAACTACCACTTGCCGAATTAACTGTAAAGACGAAATGGTAGATATTAAGTAGATATTAGTAATTGATGCCCCACGACAGATTACGACAGAGCAACATTAAATAGAGTTGTAATTGATTGAGGACTGTTTGAAATTTGTATTCGGGTCCAGATTGAGACGTGCAGGGCAGGCGGCGGCCAAGCAATATCCAGCCTGTTAGCGGAATATATCCATTGTTAATGGCTAAGCGGGAAGGCGACCAAGCCGATAAGGCCATGCACTATCAAGCATCGTAAAGGCTCCGTATGTACGAACCAAACAAAGGTGCCACTGATATCCAATGCCTCAGTTTTCAGGCGCTTGAGGCCATCGTCGGTGAGCAGGCGGTGGCCTCGCACCTCCAGCAAGTGGAATCGATCTTCTTTGCGGCATCTAATACGCAGGCGTTTGGGAGTTCTGCTGAACGTGACGCATTCAAGGCGCGATGGCTGGGCCAGTACCTGATCAACAATCCGCGCGAGACCTTTGTGGCAATCAGTTCATCCGCCGGACAGGATTCCCCTGAGGTAGTGGGCTATCTGATTGGTGACCTCGCCGACCCGGCCGTTAATCCGAGGTACGCGGCGATGGGCTATCTGGCCGATTTCGCGAATCAATGTGATGCCTACCCGGCGCATCTGCACATTAATATGCACGCGGCGTACAGAAACTTCGGTATTGGCGCGAGGCTGGTGAATCTGTTCGTCAACCACGCCGCTGCGGCTGGTGTGCCGGGTGTGCACGTGACGACGAACCCGGGCTCGCGCCATGTTCGATTCTATGAGCGCTGTGGGTTTGTTGAACGCGGGCGAACCCTCTGGCGTGGGCATGGTGTGGTGTTGCTGGCCCGCAGGCTTTCCTGAGCCCTGCGGCTTGCACCACTTCGTCCCGGTGCCTTTTTGGGCCGACAAGTTCGCGATGAAGCGCATCGCATCCTCTGATCGACAAACATTCCAGCTCGGCCGTTACTCAATCGAGGCAGATAGCTCATTTAGGGTGCGAACATATGATGTGGGCCTGCACTGTCACTGTAGTACGCACCCTCAGCATCAGGAGCACCGACGTGAACCGCGTCCATGCGCAGGTCATCCACCAGCCGAATCGGTGGTTTAGTATCTTCACTTGGTTGCGATCCAGTAGGCGGTCCGCGCACCGCACGACAAACGCCATGAAGATTTTTATTTGCTACCGTCGCATCGATGTGCCGGACTTCGCTCATCGCTTGGCGGAGCGGTTGGGTAAGACGCCGGGCGTCGAGGTGTTCATCGATGAAGTGAGCATCCCCTACGGCGAGGACTACCGGGAGGTAATCCATAGTCGCTTGCTGGCGGCTGATGCGATTGTGGCTGTGGTTGGCCCCAGATGGTTGTCCGACGAGCAGGACCACAGTAAACAAGCCAGCTACGCAGATGATCTATACGTTACCTTCGAGATAGCCTACGCGCTTGAGCATGGCATACCGATTGTTCCGGTACTTTTCGGCGATGCGAAGCTCGATCGGCAGCGTCTGCCGAGTACCATCATCGAGCTTGCCTCCAAAAAGGCCGTTCACTTCGGTACTCCGGGCAGCAGTTTCGAGCCGAGCACACAAGTCTTGCACACGGCGCTGATGAGTCTGGTTGAGGCGCCCTCAAATATTCCATCCGCGCCTGCCGCCCGTCCCAGGTTTCCGCTGTTGTTAACCCTGATGGCCTTGGCGCTTTCTGTATTTGTACTGTCCGTCGGGATTGACGATGGGACGTTTGAAGAGTTGCCGCAGGCAATGCCACCCGGCGATGCCTCTACGGCGCCTCCTCCTCACCAGCCCCTGCGCTTGCTGGAGTACAAGAAAAACCGGGAAGACACTGAGGGAATTGCGACTGCGGTAGATAGCTTGGCGGATGATGCGACGCGAGCACGCGAATGCAAAAGATTCTTTGAATGGTTGTTGCTGCGTGATCTTAGCGAGGCGGAGCGTCTGTTGAGCGTATGTTGGAGCGGGCTCGAGCGCGCGGAAAAGCAGCAAGAAATTGATCTTGAATTGATTAAACGAAAGTGAGGGATCGCAATTGAAATATGCATGGATACTTTTGCTGTTCACGGTTGTTGCCTGCTCGCCCAAAGAGCCGTCGGTAACATCTTCGGACGCTGCAAGCCCGCCGGAGAGGCCGTTGGGCCCGGCAAGTGAGCCAATGGATATCGGGCAACTATTTTCGCCGACAGGTTACATGGGCGACGGGGAGTACGGCACCGACTACATCAAGTTCCTGGATGCCGTATCGACAAATCCACATTCACCGCCCGACAGTGTCGCAATCACGTATACGTTCGGCCCCAAGGGGTGGGGCGGCATTTACTGGTTGAACAAAGCTGACAACTGGGGCCAGTACCCCGGAGCAGATCTATCTGATCGCGGGTATACACAAATAAGCTTCTGGGCGCGAGGCGCCAAGGGCGGCGAGAAGATTCAGTTCATCGCTGGCGGTATCGACAAGGCGGAATACGCACACAAGGATTCCTTCCCGGAGAAACCTAGCCGCGTAGGCCGCGTAACGCTGTCTAACAAATGGGCTCAATACAAAATCGACCTGACAGGTGAGGATTTATCCAGTGTGCTCGGTGGGTTCGGCTGGGTAGCCAACTCGGATCAAGGCGGTAGCGGTGTCCAGTTCTATCTGGACGATATCCTCTTCGAGTAGGGACTTCGCCCTGCGTTTTGGCGCAAGCCGCGGGAGCACGTGATCCGCCCGGGCTCTGCCGTCGCCGGTTGCGTGTATGTGCTCGAAGACGAGCCGCGCGTCGATTAATGGTAGCCGTGATACCTAAATCTGCGCACTCACGGGGTTAGCCGCGAAGCTGGTTGCGCAGTTGACGGCAGGTTCGTCGCCTCCGATACGATCAGCCTCACCTCCGTCGCGTCACTGGGCGCACGGTAACTCACCGAGATTGTTGCGGTTTTCATTCTGTCCATTTTCGTCGCGCGCAACTTGGCACGTTCCTTGGATTATGTTTGGCAAAGGGAGCAAATACGGTTCCCGAACGTTGACTCAAGTTATCACCATCGTTAGGAGACAGACATGCCAACTCCCGCATACATGAGCATCCAGGGCCGCAAGCAGGGTAATATTTCCGAAGGTTCCTCTACGGACGCGAGCATCGGCAATACTTGGCAGGAAGGCCACGAGGACGAGATTCTTATCCAGGGCTTCGACCACACCGTGCTGATTCCGACCAACCCGCAGAACGGCCAGCCTTCGGGTCCACGTCGCCACGAGCAGTTGGTGGTGACCAAGAACTTCGACAAGAGCTCGCCATTGCTCTACAACGCGCTGACCTCTGGTGAGTTGATGGATTGCGAGATCAAATGGTTCCGCACCGCAGCAGACGGCACTTCCGAGCACTACTTCACGACCAAGCTGACAGATGCGGTAATCGTGGATATCAACGCCTGCATGGCGCACTGCCAGGACCCGACTACCGAGCGGTTTGGTCACGAAGAGCGGGTGGCGCTGAACTATCGCAAGATCGAGTGGCGGCACGAGACGGCCGGCACCTCAGGCGAGGACGACTGGCGCAAACCCGACGCGTAAACCGCGCGAAGTAAACACGCCGCCGTTTATGAGGTATTCTCTAAACGGCGGCTGTATTTCCCGCCCAGCGTCAAGGAGTACACGCAATGGCCAGCCCCGCTGCCCGTTTCGACATGGTGCCGTTTGAGGTCAGCATCTCGGGACTAAACGATCCCAGCCTACGGGTGCTTTCGTTTTCCGGGCAGGAGCGTGTATCACAAACCTTCGATTACACTATCGACCTGGTATCGCAGGACGATGGGCTGGCGTTGGAGGATCTTGTCGGTAAGCCTTGTACGCTGCAGATCAATACGGTGGATGGCGAGCCACAACGTTGGTTGCACGGTGTGGTGGCTAACTTTCAGCAAGCAGAGAGCAGCGAGCGGGTTACTGTCTATCGCGCCCGCGTCGTGCCGCCATTGCACTTGTTGAGTTTTCGCCAGGACTGTCGAATTTTCCAGGACATGTCGGTGCCGGACATCATTAGCAAGGTGTTCGACGATGCGAGGATGAGCGACTACACGTTACGGCTGAACGGTAGCTATCCCCCACGCGTGTATTGCGTGCAGTACCGGGAGTCCGATCTGAATTTCGTCGCGCGTCTGATGGAAGACGAAGGGATGTTTTATTTCTTCGATCACACGGAAGACAAGACGGTGCTCACCCTTATCGATGATGCAAGTACGCATCCGTCGCTGCCATTTGGGGATACGCTGGAGCATCACAGTACCGGCGGTGGGCTTGCACCCAACGATTTCGTGTTTGGGATGCGCTGGCAAGAGTCCATTACCACCAATGCGGTGGCGATGCGCGACTTCGACTTCAAAAAACCCAGCGTTGACCATATGCACCTGGACAAGGAAGTGGATCAGTGTGTGACGCTGGAACAATATGACTATCCCGGAATCTACGAGGAACCCGGATTAGGCACGAACAGGGTTTGTACGCGACTAGATGCCTTGCAGGCAAACAGGCAGCAGGTGACCGCGTCAACTACCGTGAGGCGCGTACTAGCCGGTTATCGGTTTACCTTGACCGAGCACCCCAACGGCCGCTTCAACCGCGAGTACATTGTGACTGCGGCAAGCCATAACGGGCGCAGCCCGCAGGCCCTGGAGCAGGATCAGGGTGGCGCGGCACCGAGCTACTCCGCCCAATTCAGCGCCGTGCCTTCAGCAACGGTGTTACGGCCATTGTCCACAGCGCGCCGCCCCCGGATGGACGGTGTGCAGACTGCTATTGTTGTCGGCCCGGCAGGTGAGGAGATCTACACGGACGAATTCGGACGCGTGAAAGTTCAGTTTCACTGGGATCGCGTGGGCGGCTACAACGAGAAAAGCTCATGTTGGGTACGCGTAAGCCAGTTGTGGGCCGGCGCCGGTTGGGGTGGGATGGACATACCACGCATCGGCCACGAGGTGATTGTTAGTTTTGAAGAAGGCGATCCCGACCGACCGATGATTACCGGTCGTGTGTACCACGGAGAGAACCGGCCGCCGCACAGCCTGCCAGTAGACAAGGTGAAGAGCACGATTCGGTCGAATTCCACTCCAGGGGGAGGCGGGTTTAATGAATTGACTTTCGATGACACCAAAGGCGCCGAAGAAGTCTTTCTCCACTCGCAGTTAAACACTAGGATTCTGACGCTCAATGATAAATCTCAGGATACGGGGCACGATGAGGCTCTGAACATCGGAAACAACAGAACTAAGAGCGTTGGCACAGATGAGACAACCACCGTCGGGAATAACCGAACCGAGGAGGTTGGCGCTGATGAGCAGATCACTATCGGCGCTAACCGCAGCGAACAGGTTGGGGCCGATGAGACCATCGCAATTGGCGCCAACCGACATGAAACTGTCGAATCTAACGAGACCATAACGGTTGGTGCTGATCGTAACGAGGAGGTTGGCGGTGACGAGCGAGTGTCAATTGGTGGTGATCAGACAATTCATGTGGGCTCAAAACTGAACATCGATGCGGGCACTGAGATCGTCTTGCGAACAGGAGCCTCCAGCATCACGATGCAGGAAAATGGCACTATTGTGATTGAAGGCAAGAATATCTCCGTTGTTGGAAGCGGTTTGATAAAGGTGCGAGCCGACAAGGACGTTGTGTTAAAGGGCAAGAAAATACTGAGCAACTAGGTTGTCATCATGATCGGTACTATCGCGAAAGAGAACACTCAGCTTCAAAAAAGCCAAGGTGGCGTGGCCATTGGTGTGCTGATGTCTGTCAGTGCCAGCGGAGAGCCTATGGTCGCGTTCGCGAATGCCCCGGATGAGCAGGTCCGTGCTCGCAGTGTCGTAGTGCTTAGTATCGCGGATGTAGGCTCTCAAGTGGCGTTAGCCTTCGAAGCGGAGAGTTTAGATATGCCTATCGTATTGGGCAAGATCATCGCTCCACGAAGTGAAAATGCCGAGGCTACCGGCAAGCTAACCGCGATAGTTGATGATGACATGCTCACCCTTAAAGCGAAAAAACAAGTTGTTCTTCAATGTGGTGATGCAAGTATCACGTTAACTCAAGCAGGTAAGGTGATCATTCGGGGGAAATACGTCATCTCCCAATCCTCGGGCGCAAACAAGTTAAGAGGCGCCACCGTGCAGATTAACTAGCGGCGCCCGATTATGGCCATTGAGCAATCTCAGTGTGTGCCGTTCGCGGATATTACAGAGCAGTTTTGCGATGGTGCGTCGTTCTTGTGGCAGGAGCGAAACCGCGCATGTGAATCGCCGCACTATGGTTTTCAGGACCTTCGGCAATTGGACGCGCGTCTGGACGCCCATCTGGACGGATTAAGTTTGACTGGACGAGAAGGTTGGCGCCTGGCTTTGGATGCGTGGAGGCAATTTCCAAAGCCTGGGGAGTGGTTTGTGCTCCTCAGGCAGTTTCTGTGCTTACACAGAGAAGGCGAGCGAGTTCAACCCCTTGACTGGATCGTCGAGCGTTATCTGTCAGATCTGACGCCGGAGAAAATTGCGGCAACCCGTTGTGCTTTGCATTGGGCTGGGCACGATCAGGTCAGGCCCTTGCTGGCTCAGCTGCAGCAAGGCGATGGGGTGGAAGGGCGTCTACTCGCGCTCGAAGGGCTTGCTGACCATCATGGGCTGAATGAGGCCGCAAACTCCGCCGAGATGCTGTGGTTACTTAAGCGTGCCGAGGTACACCAATACGGTCGTCTTCTTAGATTGATAGCAATATCTAAACTATCTTCGTGCGCTGATTTTCTAATGGAACTCGCCACCAGTGATGAGATAGAAGTCGCCTGTCCTGCTGTCATTGCTCTCGCCCATCTGCAAAGCGAGAAGATAGTGGATAGGTTACGCGAGTACACAGATCGTTGTGACAGCTACGGAGGTTGTGCCCGGGAAATATGGTTGCAGCTTGTCCTACCGGAGGAGTCTCAGGCGGTAATGACAATGCTGAGCGATGGTGGGCGGGAGCGTGAGTTTCTGCACGCGTGCCGAGCCAGGGGCTGCACTGAGGACATTTCGAGTACATTGGAGCGAATGTCCGATGAGAACCTGGCTCGATTGGCTGGTGAAGCATTTAGTTATGTGACCGGTGTAGATCTCTACGCCAGTAACGGCCTGTCGTGTGATCCCCCCCAAGTATGGCAAGAGCGCGTCACGGCTGAGGATAACGATCCGAATCATCTTTTCGAAGGTACGGCATCTGAGTACGATCAAGAGTGTCCTTGGCCAGACGCGGTCGCTGTCGCTGCTTGGTGGAAGCAGCATCGGGATGGGTTTCGCGACGGACAGAGGTACTGCGGTGGGCTTCCCGTTAGCGAGCAGTGCTTTGCTACGGTCGTAGCGCAGGCTTACCAGCGGCAACGGGTCTGGGCGCTGGAGAGCCTTCGTGTTGGATGTGTGAAGCCGCTCCATGCGGATGTTCGTTGGCCTGCATTCAGACAGCAACCGGGAATACTATGCTCCAGCTAGAAAACAATACTCCGTTTAGCGCTGAGATGTACGCGGCCCCAGGTATCGACGGGGTTGATGCTCTGTATGTTCTAGTGAAAGCAACTTACGATATTGAAGCCGCCCTGGCGCTTTGTCGTCAACAACAACCAGTATTTCTTCAAGACGAGTTTTCGGGCGAACCCGCTAGTAGCAGCTTAAGGTACGGATCGGAGTATTCGCTCGGCAAGGCTGCGTCTGACGTAGTGCTCATCGGGCACGCCTGGGCGCCTGATGAGAAGGCGACGCCGTGCCTAGATGTTTCATTGAGCGTCGGCGATGACTTCCAACATACCGTGCGCGTTTTCGGCGATAGGGTACGTAAAGGGAGCGCTGTGTCTGAGCCCAGCCCGTTTGTGGCTATGCCGCTGGTGTATGAGCGCGCTTACGGTGGGTACTCGTCGAACGACCCGAACGTATTCGATGCGCGTAATCCTGTTGGTACCGGGTTCATAGATTTTGCTGAACAACAAAACGACACCCACGAAGTAAGAATGCCGAATCTGGAGCATCCCGATCAACCGGTAAGTCGCATGACTGAACACCCTGAGCCGATGGGGTTTGGCGCGATTCCGCCCGCGTGGCGAGCGCGCGAACAGTTTTCAGGCACTTATGATGAGCACTGGCGTGTCGAGCGGGCACCGTACCTGCCGGACGATTTTGATGGCAGATTCTTTAACATGGCTCACCCGCGTTTAATCTATCCGGGCTTTCTGCAAGGTGGTGAGACTGTAACGCTAACGAACGCGCGGCGGCAGGGACCGTTATGTTTCGATCTCCCAGATGTGGAGCCAACCGTAATATCCGTAATTTCCGGACATGAACAGGAGCTGGATGTGCGGCTGGAGACGTTGCTGATAGAGCCGGACGATCAGCGATTTTCTATTACTTGGTGCGCACAAACCACGCCAATCAGAAGTGTATTGTCTGTTGAGAAAGTTAGTATATACGTGATGTCTAGTTATCCGAAGACGCCACGTATCGGTGGCGTAGGCAAGCCCGCGGAAGTTGTCGCCCCGGGCGCAGGCAGTAGGGAGTAAGGAAGATGGCGCAGACCGTATTTGCGAACACGCGTGGGGTTGTGCACAAGCTGAGCGGTGGTACCAGCACCGTTTTTCCGGACGTGTGCAAAACGCCCGTAGGCTCCTCCGTTGTGCCTATCCCTTACCCAAACATTGGTAAGTCATCGGATACTTCTCAAGGCCCTAAAACGGTAAAGGTAGACGGGCAGATGCCAATGGTAAAGCGTGCTAAGTACCTAACTAGTTATGGTGACGAGGCCGGCGTTGCAACCGGGGTGATCAGCGGCACGATTAAGGGCGAGTGCGAGTTTATGATGTACTCGTTCGATATCAAATTCGAAAATAGAAATGCTTGCCGCTTGGGCGACCCACTATTTCACAACAAGAAAAATATCATGGGCTAGCTAAGTTCCAAGTAGAGTAAATCGCGCACAATCGGTGTCGATGTAGTAACAGGGAAGAGCTCGCATCCGGTGGCAGAGACAGATAAAAACTCGAGCGGCTTGCAGCGCGAAACGACGTCGGAAGTGTACGTTGCCGGTATCGGTATGATAACTCCCGTAGGGGCAACGTCGGCAATGACCTTCGCTGCGACAAGGGCAGGCATTAGCGGGTACAGGCTGTCGGATAGAGTGTCGCTTGATGGCGAACAAATTTCTATTGCGAGTGTGCCGGACACGGTGTTTTCTGATTCGTTGATCGAGATAGCCGAAGGGCGGTATTACAATGCCCAGTTCGACCGAATTATCAAAATGACAATCATCGCACTTGGTGAGGCGGTAAGCACTATTTCGTCAGCACAGCCGATTCCACTCGTTCTTGCAATGGCGGAGCGTGTGCCGGATGAGCGGCAACTACCGTTGGCTTTGTTGGTCGACAATGTTGTTGGTCAAGGCACTATGCCGTTTGATGCGAAGCTGGCGCAGGGTGTTTACACGGGTCGGGCAGCGGGCATTCACGCCTTAGATGCGGCGATGGACTACCTTGCAAAGGAGGAGGTCACGCACGTGCTGGTGGGTGGTGGCGACAGTTATCATCATAGCCAGCGCATTGATCGGCTTGATGCAGCGGGGCGTCTATCGACACCAACGCGCGGCGATGGGTTTGTGCCGGGAGAAGGAGCGGGTTTTGTTTTGCTATCCCAGGACCCTGAGCAGGCCGTGATGCGAAATGGCTGGGTTGTGAAGTTGGGCCGCCGACAGCTTTCTGGGGAGCCAGGACATCTGCACACCGATGCAGCTTATCTGGGGGAGGGGCTGGACCGAGCATTTAAGGGCGCCCTGGCGGGCAGTGCCGAAAATAGTGTCGACGTGGTGTATTCGAGTATGAATGGCGAGCACTACTGGGCTAAGGAGTATGGGGTGGCGATAACGCGCAGTAAGCGTTATTTTCGTGACGATTTTGATGTTGAGCATCCGGCTGATTGTTATGGCGATCTTGGTGCTGCAACAACATCTGTGCTGATTGGATTGGCCGCAGAGGCTTTGTTGCGGCGAGAAGACGGTGGCACGGCGCTGGTCTATGGTTCTTCGGACTACGAGTCGCGAGCGGCTCTGTGTCTTGAGACTGTTCGCCTCGCGCTTTAGATGAGAAGCGCATGTGCCGCGTATCGATCGATGACTGAGTGCTAGTGGCTAGTGGGCGGGTTTTTGACCGGAGCGTTTTCGAATGACTGAAATTGGCGAGGGTGTCGGTAAACCACCGTTGGAAAAAAGGGCACCTGAAAAGGCAGATGAGAGAGAGCGAGTAAAGATACGGTTTTCCGTGTTTTTCGATGGCACATTGAACAATCGGACGAATATCGAAGAGAAGGAAAACCAAACGGCTATCTACGCCAAACATGGGAGTAAAGAAAACAGTTATTCTGGGGCGTTTACCAATGTCGCCAAGATGGAGCGATTCGTCGACCCTTCGCCTGGTTACGACGCGACCCTTACGCTTTATGTCGAGGGGCCAGGCACAATGAATTTGAAATCCGATAAGTTGCGAGGATACGCGCTAGGCACCGGAGCGTCGGGCGTCACTAACAAAGTAAATCGAGCGATGGTGAGTATCGTGGATGATATCCGCGGTCAGTATGAGGCGAGTGAGACGGTTATTGAACGACTCTCTTTCGATGTATTCGGGTTTAGTCGCGGCGCTGCCAACGCCCGACATTTTGTGCACAAAGCGATGCTCAAAGGCCATCAACGAAGTGCGGTCAGATCCGTTCGACAGCGGTTAGAGAGGTTGGGATTCGAAGTTGGAACGATCGATTTTAGGTTCGCAGGGCTATACGACACTGTGTCTTCCCACGGGTTGAGTTTTAGCAATGATACGCGTGCATTGAATTTGGATGCCGTGAGGAATGTGGAAAAAGTGGTTCATCTGGTTGCGGCGGAAGAGCACAGAAAAAATTTCAGCCTAACTAACATCGAAAGCAACAGCGGCGGGAGAGAGATATATCTCCCAGGTGTGCACTCTGATGTTGGAGGTGGATACAATCATGGTGTCGCTGAGTCACAAATTGTGTACCGCGGCAGTAGACAGAGCAACGCTCGGGCGATTGGCTTTAAGAAAGTACTGCTGGATGAGGGCTGGTACAAGGATGCCGATCTCGAGCGCCGTGCCGTTAGTCACCAAGTCTCGCTCAAAGCAACGCGTGAGAGTATTAGCAACGAATATAGTAAGATCCCTTTGCACCTTATGGCTGATTTCGCCGTCGAATCCGGTATGCAGATCGGGTCTAAGATGAAACGGGTTGAACGAATCCCTCCTGAACTTGCGGGGGCGGCGAGCCTGATCGAGGCCTACGCAGGGGGGGGCAACTCTAAGGCCGAGGACTGGTTTGGGAAGACTGATGCTTGGTTGCAGGAATTGCGCTACAAATACCTGCATTATTCAGCGCGCTACGAAGTTGGGCACCACCCAAGATGGATAAAAGGAAGGCGGGCCAGGGTGATCTACGATGGGTAAGTTACAACAGATTCTGGCGGTATTGTTGTTGTCTACGTCTGCTGCATGCGGAGGGACTATGAGCAAGTATGAATGGAGGGCAACCGAGAGCGCCCCGTCCGGATTTCCGATGGAGATCGTCCGCGGCACCCTGGTGTTTCCGGATGGTAGTGGGTTGTACATACCCGACAAGAAAACTATCTATCACGGATGGGGGATGCCGGTGTCATCTCACGTGGTTGGTGAGTTGAAGAAACCTTTGCCCAACCGGGTCGAGATTACTTACTTTTCGTACGCTGAAAATCAGTTTTATCGGGGAGCCTTTGAGCTTCCTTATGAACAGATACGCGCACTGTTCGAGCGCGGATACGTAAGTCCAAGCACCAATAGCCAAACGAGTTACACCAAAATCATGGTTGGCGTTACCCCAGGAGGTGGTGTTGCCGTTTGGCTGTACGGTATAGGAAGAACCACTGAAGTGCTTTTTGAGCAAGCGGAAAAAACCGACGTAGATTGGGCGTTAGTCGCCGGAAGCGCCGATATGAGTCGTGATGAGTTCGTTCGCTTGGAAATGGAGGATTCAATCGGCGCCGGGGGACTAGCTGCGTTACAAAGTACGCCGGTGACCATCGATACATGGACGAAATTCCATCAACAACGATACAGTTGGCAACCGCAGATCGTCGGCGGCGCTGTTGTTGTCGATCTAATTAGGGAGGTCCGTTTTGTTAATGGTGAGAAGGATTTCTGGATATTGCCGTCCGATGCCGCTGGTGAACAACAAACGCGGGCGGTGCCCGAGAGTATGCGGTTTATTGGCACACGGTCGGGAGGTGAGAGATACGTGCATGATGTCGCCTTCCAGGGAGAGGAGATACAGAAGGCGTTCCACGAACTCTCGTTTGCTGGAGAGGGGGCGATAACCCTAGAAATCGAGTTGAAAGTGGACAGCGGTGATAGCGGCGGAGTTCGCTTAAGCGTCCGTAACGATGAGGATGCTATTGAGTTAAAACAAAGTACGGTGAAAATATTCCCTGCAGTGCGTTGATTTGCCGTTCGAATCATTAGTAGGCATCAAACATGCCTCCGGGATCGGTGCTGTATCCCGCGGGAGAACTGGGTGCTGGGCCGGACGGTTCGATATCGCGCAGGGCTTCGGCGGCCATATCCGCTATTTCTTGCGCGGCGCCCGGTAACGCATTGACGAGTCCTTTTAGGTTGTCGTAGTCTTCTTTAAACCCGGCGAGCATGGTCGCGCCATCCACCTTGACCTCCAAGTAGACACCGTTTTTTAACGGCACACTGATCGCTAGCTCGTTTTTCTCGAACGAAAATTTGAGTTTGTCTTGGTCGGACCATATCGACCCTTTGGCCTCAATAAATCCTCCCCCGGCGACCGTCAACGCACATCCATGCGAAACCGCCATAGACGTGTTGAGTCCCGCTTCGCACCCGATCGAGATTTCATCGCCGAGCTTGGTGTTAGCCGCGCCTAGTTTCCGTTCTTGTTCGTAGCCGAGCTTGCTGTTGTTAAGTGTTAGACCGCGGTTGTTCGCGCCGACATCGGACTCAAGTTCTATCTTATGCTGTGTTTGTTTAAACCACCCGACAGGCGAATTGGGGTGTGAATGTGTCCTGTGTTTTTCGCTAACTTCGTGCTTAATCTTGACGCCGTCCGCTGACAAAACGATCTTCGTTTTGCGCTTGTATTCGGGTGCGTCAGAGGTGTCACTCGGTATAGGGTTGTTGAGATCGAACGTCCCATCTTCTTGCATGGGCCATTGCTTGTCGAAATCGTTAACTGCTTCTATCGCCTCGCTGAGTTCCTGCTCTGTGTCGGCATTGTCTACTGCTTCGCGTAGCGCTTGCCTTCTCTGCGCGAGCTCGTTGTCCTCCGTCGGAGCGCCCACGTCGCTTCCAGCGGCGCTGTCTGGTTGATTTTCGGCCCCATCTACGGTGTCCGACTTCTCCTCACCTGAGTCGGTCTTCGAGGCCGCGCCAGCCGCGCCGGCTGCGACGCCCGATGCGCCAGCACTGCCAACCGCTTGGCTGATGGCACCCGCCACAGGCGCGGGAACAGGCACTGGACCAACAACGGGGCCACCTACAAACACAGTGGCAGCGCCGAGTTGAAACGTATGAGCAGGCGCTGACTGGGATATTGAAGCCATGCCGGTCGGTAACGCGCCTGAGGAAACGCTACCGCTGCCAAGAAAAAGCTGTCGGCCGGCTTTGTCGACGGCATCTCCAACGCGGGCAATCGGCCGACCTTCGACCAGCACCGAGCCCAATCCGGACATAATGGAGTTGCCTTTGTCGTCCAAATGACCTACGGAAAGCGCGGGGAACTTGGGCGTCGCCGGGGCTGCGCCGACCCCAAAGAGCGTGGACAGCGGTCCGCAAGCGCTGTTCAAGCCTACGGCGTTGCCGAGTTGCGCGGCAACCTCCTTTTGGAGATAAGCGACGATCTTCTGGGCCATCGCGTGTGCAGCAACCTCACCCGCTGAGGAATCTGAATCCAGTCCCCAAAGGTCTGAAAACAGGCGTTGGCTTCCCATGCCGAGCACTGAGTTGATTCCCATGGAGGCGATCGCATTGGGATCGATTAACACCGACAGCCCCTCGCCCGAGTCCGGTGCGATGATGTGCTTTGCGGCAGAGGTCAGATTATCATCAAGCGGACCGTGGCCAAACATCGTCCCTAGGACATCGCCAGCCAACGTCGTACCTACGCCTTGCGCCGCCGATGTCGCGTGTTTGAGGAGCCAGTTTATTTCGGTAGTATCGCTGTCAGTTTTTGTGTTACTGGCGGAACGGGCAAGGCTCTCCCGGACTATGCGCTCGATCGCTGCGTTCTCTGCGAGCGCGGAATTAACCTGCGCGTCAGGAAGCTCAGCCCAACTAGTGGTTTGGCCATAGCGTGGCAGATCAGAATCAGATGGCTGACTCTTATCGTCGTCGTCGGCCGCGTGCGGCAACATGGATGAGTCTTCGGGCGCAGCGTTGTACCGCTTGGTATCGTTGAGCATCCGTCGCGAGGCGCTACGCTCGGGCTTTGATCTGTAGCTGTCGGTCGGCACACTATTCACCGATGTTATCGGAGGAGTTCTTGGTTCGTTTAGAGGACGCACGAGTTTCTCCCTGGATTAAAGCGTTGCTAGTTCAGATTGATCTCGCTGCCTTTGATATCCACCGCTCCACCGGATTTGACCGAAACGTCGCCACCGCTAACGCTCACCTTGCTGCCGCCAATATTGTGAAACGCTCCGGTTGTATTGAGCATCGCGGCACCTGTCACGGTAGTAATGGGTGCGGCAATATTGCTCATGACCATTCCCGTTACGTTCACTATTGTCCCGGAGATTGTCACTATGCCCCCGGCTGTCATGCTGAGCGTCGATGCACCGCACTTAAGTGTTAGCGAAGAACCCGCGTCGATGAGCACATCCGATCCCGCCTTAATCATCTTGCTTGCACCGATTTGGGTGCTCACGTTGCCCGCCACACTCTCACTATTGTCTCCACCGATGTCAAGATTACGGTTGGCAGCGACTGACAGGGATTGATTGTTGCCGACAGTTGTTGTCGTATCGTTACCCACCGATTCGGACTTGTTGTATCCCGTCTCCTGGTTCAAATTGTATTGAGCGTGAAAGTACACGCCCTCGTCGCCTTTTGTGTCGCTAAAAGTTAACTCGTTGGAGCCACCGCCGCCCGGAGAGGAGTTAGACTTCATCGACATTTGAACTTTTTTCTCAGGCAAGCCATTCGGAGGCCGATTGATGCCGTTGTAAACCCGTCCCGTGATGATAGGCCTGGATGGGTCCCCGTCCACGAAGCTAACCAGCACCTCGTGCCCGACGCGCGGTATGTCCAGCGCTCCCCAGCCTGCCCCGGCCGAAGTCTGACTGACGCGCAGCCAGCATGAGCTGTTTTCGTTGTAAGCACCCACGCGATCCCAATGGAACTGAACCTTCACGCGACCAAACGCATCGGTGTAAATTTCTTCTCCGACCGGGCCTACTACAATAGCCGTCTGCACGCCCTCAATGCGCGGTTGATGAGCGGTCAGTTCTGACCGCAGAACGGTATCTGAAGGTACAGCGGAGAACTCGCAGGTATAGTCAGGGCTTTCGCTCCCCTGGTCCTGCTCAAGCGCCTGTGGGCTGCGACCGGTGTGGTGTACGCTGGAAACGATAAACTCTCGGTTAAAGCGATTGTTGGGATGCGCTGTCAACTCAAAGCGGTGTCCCGGCAGCATGCGCCGCACAGTCGTAGATGCGGAAACCAACTGCCGGCCGGTTTGTAAGGCATCGAGACGGGATCGGACACGGCTGTCGCCCGTGATGGCCTCCTGGTACAGCCCTGGGTAGTCGTAGTGCTCAAACCGAAGGCTCTGCTCGGCCTCATCATCCACATGCATATGCTCGACGCTGGGTTTCCTAAAATCGAAATCACGAAGTACGACGGCGTTTGTCGTGATCGATTCTCGCCACGAGATACCGAACACAAAATCACCCGGCGCCAAGCCGCCCCCGCCGTTGTGATACTCAAGCGTGTCTTGTATTGGTAGTGGCGGGTGTGCGGTAGACTGATCGACAAGCGCTAATATGCTGCTTTCCCGGGTGTGTTCGAAGAAGTAGAAGATACCTTCCTCTTGCATTAGTCGAGTGACGAAGTTCAAGTCGGATTCGCGGTACTGCACGCAGTAAGTGCGCGATGTGTAATTACCTTCCAGCCTCATCTTGTAGCTGCGCATCCCAGCGAGATCAAATACGTTTGCGATAATCTCGGGCGCTGACATGTCCTGAAACACCCGACAATCGTGTCGATAACTCAGAAGCTGAAGGGGCGGTACAACTCGTGTGCGATATGCGGTTAGCCGGCCGTTGCTCTCAGCTTGTTGGAAGCTTGCGATCACGCCGTGTAGCCATCGTTCTGGCTCGCCATCCACCGTGTTGATTTGGAGTTCGCATGCCTTACCGACGAGTTCCTCCAGCGCCAGACCATCATCGGCAGACACAAGATCAATCGTGTAGTCGAACGGCTCGGAAACTCGCTCTTGACCCGAGAAGGACAACACACGCAGGTCTGTACTTTTTAAACCTGCGATTCTGATTTCAAACGGTACCATGTCGAATCGAGCGGCGGGGCTGGCCATTGCAAGCACTCCTTGGTGTGAAACATGGGGATGCTGAGAAGGTGGGCCGCCGTTGCGAGAGCCTTCGTAACGGCGGCTTGTTTACTTCGCGCGGGTTACGCGTCCGGCTTACGCCAGTCGTCCTCGCCCGAGGTGCCGGCCGTCTCGTGCCGCCACTCGATCTTGCGATAGTTCAGCGCCACACGTTCTTCGTGACCAAACCGTTCTGTGTTCGGATCCTGGCAATGCGCCATGCATGCATTGATATCCACGATCACCGCATCGGTCAGCTTGGTGGTGAAGTAGTGCTCGGAGGTGCCGTCTGCTGCGGTGCGGAACCATTTGATCTCGCAATCCAGTAACTCACCGGAGGTCAGCGCGTTGTAGAGCAACGGCGAGCTCTTGTCGAAGTTCTTGGTCACCACCAGCTGCTCGTGGCGCCGTGGGCCCGAAGGCTGGCCGTTCTGCGGGTTGGTCGGGATCAGTACGGTATGGTCGAAGCCCTGGATCAGGATCTCGTCTTCGTGGCCTTCCTGCCAGGTGTTGCCGATGCTCTTGTCTGTCGAAGAACCTTCGGAAATATTGCCCTGTTTGCGGCCCTGGATGCTCATATATGCGGGAGTTGGCATGTCTGTCTCCTAGCGATGGTAATAACTGGGGTCAACGTTTGGGAACCGTATTTGCTCCCTTTGCCAACATAAATCCACGGAACGTGCCAAAAGTGGGGCGACGAAAAAGACAGAAATAAAACTCTAGTATTGTCTGGGGCTTACGAAATGGGGCGCAAGGAGATCAGGAGTGATAACCTGCGCCTGGAGCGCCCGCTGTGCAGTATGGTGCGCACCTGACGCCGGGACCGTGCGGGTTTCTGCGCACAACTTACACGGTTGAGTGCCACATTCGATTCCGTGCCCAGTGTCGTGCAAATCGAGCGCAGCGTTGCGGTTTAACGGCAGTCGAGTTTGTTAAATTCCTGTTGAAGCTACACTCCGTCGCAGCAGTGTCATGGGAAAATGCAGGCGATTCTATTTTCAGGGGTGACCATCGTGGGTATTTCTTTTCGGATTCAGGGACGCGAAGCGCGTCGCAAGGGTGTTACGGGCATCAAGGGGCTTGTGCTCGTAGGCGTCGCCCTCCATATGATTGCGATGCCTGCCCGGTCCGACAACACAGATGCCGATGGGCGCGGGGTGATCGCCCTTCCCGCGGAAATCACGACGCGGTTGCGAGATCTAACTCCGTCGCTAGGCCATTCTCCGCAATTCAGTATCTTCGTTCACCGTTTCCGCTATATGGGCGGGACCGCCGCCGATAAAAAAATACTATGGTTCCTCGGCACGCCGTATATCGAATACGATACCAATGCATTTATGCCAGCTATAGTTGATTCCCGTGGCAACTGGACGATGGGAACCGTGTCGGGAAGAGGCAGGTCAGACTCCGAGCTGCTTGATGGTATACCCGTGCTCTTTAGGCAATCTGATGATTTCGGTTTTTTTGTAACATCCGAATGGCAGATTGAGGGGCACCTGAACTTTCTCTACCATTCAGCCAATGGCGAAATCTGGGTGCCGGTGGAATTGCCTGCGCCAACGCCTAAGATGCCGGGTATGGGTTATAGCGAGGCCCCAAGGATTGGTAGTTTGTGCCTTGAGCGCGCGGGCAGTGTATCTATCTCCTATCAGGAGACCGAAGCATCTCATTCAAGCAGCTGGACGTCACTAATCGGCAAGGATTTTCCTCAAACGGTGAATTGGACTCGCATTCCCCGGCCGTCTGAGCTTGCTCGCTGCGACCGATTGTCGCAGCAGCCGGCGCCGCGCTTTATTCCATACGGCTTGGTAGAGAAAACCCGGGATGGGGCGCTGTTCGATGTGTCGGTTGGTTGGCCTCTTATCCTTATTCCGGGGCCGACACAGTAAAAAGTCAGCATTCCTCCAACAGCGGGTCCAGCCACGACAGGTTGTAGGTCGGGTGCCGGAAGGCTTTAGCGATCGCGGCAGCGCTGCTTAGCCCATCACATCGCTGAGCCCCCGTCGCTCGTTCCAGCGCCGAGAGGAACTCCCGCGCGGTCAGTGCATCAGGCGAGTCCACCTGCACGCTAAGCGCCTCTTCCACAATCTCCTGTGCGGCTTTGATCGACGCTGGATTTAACGGATCGGCGCTCAGTTGCTCAAACGCTCGCATGAGCCGATTATTGATCCCCAGTCGCGCTCGTACCTCACGGGCGGTGGCGGCTTTGGCAAGCCCGGCCTCTGCCTGTTTCAACGCGGTGCGCTGCGCTTCGCTCAGCGCCTCGAGTCCCTCATCGCCCACACGTGTCTTGGCAAGTGTCTTCGCGGCGGCAAGTTCTTTGTTCTGAAGATGCCGGGCAAGTTTATCCATTCGCTGCAATCGGCTTTGCAGTGCCTGCGCGATGGTGACAACGCTAGTCACCCCTTCCTGGGCGCTCTGCGAGGACATCTCCTCAAGCTCGCCCAGTTTCTCAGCATACATATCCGGTGTGTCATCGTTGTACGCAATACCGTTGAATACATCGGCTACGCGCCCTTCCCACTTCTCTTCCTTCGCCTTTACGTGCTCCCGCACCTGGCGGTCCAGCCGCACCAGTATCTTCAGCGCGGAAGGCAGGCGAGCGAATTTAGTGCGCTGGTCTTTCAGCTTGTCGCTGTTCTGAAACATCCATTTGGTGTCCTCGTTCTGGATGGGATCAGCCACTTCCTTTAGCAAATCGATAAACGCGAGCCCAAGCGCGCCCTGGCCTTCTTCCGATGCTTCTATTGTCTTGACAATCTCATATTGACTAGTGCTGGCGGCCCAAGCGGCCGGGGCAAACGGCGTTTCGTTTAAACGCGCTCCGGCTTCCGTCAACAGGGCGGCAGTGGTGGTTTTTTTTAACTTCTCCAGCTCAGATACGCCCTTCATGAGCAGGCCGCGCCAACGAGGTTCGCTCTCAAGCGCCACGCTGGTTTCTGCCAGAGTGGTTGAGGCGCTAAGAAAATCGTGGCTGTCCGCGATGTTGCGGGATTGTGTGAGCGCGCTGATTGAGGTGTCGATATCGAGCACTGTGGTCCAATCGAACTGTACCTCAGGGTTGCTGCGCAGCTTGTCCAGATCGTCGAGCTTTAACTGAGCTTGTGCAATGGTTTCCAGGTCGATCGGCGCCTTGTTCAAGATGTTAAACGCGGCGGTAGAGGTCTCTGCGACTTTCTTGGTGACGTAGGTGCGAAATTCAGCCCGGGCCTTGGCGATCTGCGCGTCCAGCCGGGTTTTTAGCAACCCGGCATCGAAGCGGTCGCTCGTGATTGCACCCAGCGACTGTGCCGCACGGGCCTCGGCCTGACTAAAACTGCCACCATCTAGTGCGGCCGGAATATCGATCAGAGGCGCCATTACTGCGCGGAGCGTGCTCGTGTCCTCAATCGGGCGTGTGGTTAGCGCAATCAGCTCATCGGCCGCGACTAGGCGGGCTTCAACCCGTTCGTGATTGGCCAACACTGTCGGAGCGGCAAGCAGTGTTTTGTAAGCGTTGTCTAATTGCTCGCCGACGTGCGCCTCGGTGCGGTCGCGTAGCCAGATCAGGTTATCGGCGACGAAGGCATCCGCCAGCTCGAGCCGGTTTGCGGCCTCAACGATGGTGTCTAGTGTGTCGTAGGCGTTTTTGTAGTCATGTTTGCTCACCTGCTGGCTGAGGGCGCTGAGCGGTGCTAGCAGCTCCTTGCCTACGCTTGCCCGTGGCTCGTCCGCGTCCAGGGCCAGCACCCGCTGCAGCGGCGCGGACAACGTGCGTGGCGAAGCGGGTGCACGCCATTCGCTGAGCTGGGTTTGCGCGGCGCTCCAGCGCGTGCTTATTTCCGTCGTGAGTGCTTGGGCGAGTGCGGTGGTGGCGGTTGCGTGGATGTCGTCGCCGCCATCGCTGCTGCGAATACTGCTGCCGGCGGTGCCGCCAACAAGCAATGTCTCGGCAACGGCGTACTCATGCGCATCCATGCGGCGGCGGATCAGTTGCAAACTGGTCACGGCCCCGCGCGCAGCGCGAGCCTGGTCGGCCAGTGGCGCACTGAGGGGATGGGTGGTGACATCGGCATCGACGGCGTCCAGTGTGCTTAGCGCGGCGGAATGCGTTGCGGTATCCAGCGCTCGGGCGCTCAGCGACTGCCGTACCTGAGAGAGACGACGACCTTGCTGAGCGTCGCGGTAGGCGAGCACTACCTGACCCCAGTCGCTTTCGCTGATCAGGGCGTCTCTTGCGGTCGGCGCTAGCGCTTGAACATCATCGATCAGTGGCTCTGGAGAGGTAGATGGCAGATCAGCCAGCAACCTCTGCAGCGATTGGGTCACGGCACGTCCGGCCTTTGCCATCGCGTTGTCTTTGTCTACGCGTAAGGCTTCATCAAAGTCGCTGGCGACCTGTGATAACACCTGCGGATCGGTTGAACCGGCGACCAGCGCTGCCGCTGCTTTCTCACTCATGGCATCGACATAGATTCGACGGCTTTCGGCGACGACGCCGCGTGCCCCGGTAAAGGCAATAGTGCCCTCGCCCATCCCGTCGGAGGCGCTGGTGGCCTCATCCAGCGCAGTCAACGCCAGCGCGAACTGGTTTTGTTGAAGCTTTTCCGCCGCCTCGGTCGCCAGCGTCAGCGTGCTCTCAGCGGAGGCGAACCGCGGATCACCTTCGCCCGCTGGACGCATTTGCCCGATGAGGCCCACGCCATCCGTCGCCAGGTCAGTCCCCAGTCCCGTGCTTCTTAGTACCTCACGCAGCTCCTCAAGCCCGGACTCGAAGTTAAAGTCGGATTGCACTTTCTGGGCCATCTCGGGGGCGAGCCCGACCAGAGGTGCTTGGGCATTTATGCCATTGAGATGCGTTCTCGCCTCATCAATATCCCCGCGATTGGTGCTTTCGCGATAGCGGGCCAGCAGGTCCGTCACTGCGACGCCTGCGGTGGCCTGGTCCACCTGCGCGGGGAGCCCGTCACTATCCAACTGCGCTTTGAGAAACCGCTCGCGAGCCTGCGCGACGGCGGTTGGGTCAAATGGCGTGCTGACTAGTTGCTGGCGCGCCTCAACCAGGATTTCATCAACACTGGGCTGCAAACCAATAACAATTGCAACTATCGCCAGCAAGGCGCCCGCGCCAGCGGCGGCGAGTTTCTTCGGAAAAGGCGGTCGAGACACGGGCTCGACCGGGCCGTCGGGAGTACGTTCGACCGGCCCATTGGCCTCCAAAAGATTCAGCGGCTTAAGCCACTGTTGCACCGTATCGGGGCGATCGCGGACCCGCAATCCCAGCCCGGCATCAATCGCCTCCAGCAGTGCAGTGGAGTAATCCATGTCCTTGCCGGCCACCACCGCGGGAATCAAGGGGTCCGGCTTGCCCTGTTCTTCCATCGCGATCCTGCGGGTTGCCGCGGGAGCTGGCTTCTTGCGCAGTGCCAGATGGTACATCGTGGCCGCGAGCCCGTAGATATCGGTTCGTGCATCCTGCTCCAGCCCCTCGCTCTGCTCCAGCGGAGCGTACCCAGGGGTGAATACCACCCGGGTGTACTGGGTTTGGATGCTTCCACGTGCGCCGGTTTGAGTATGGCTGTTTTGGCTCTTGGCGGATCCGAAGTCGATCAACACCGGTTTTTGATTGTCGCGCCGGACAATCACGTTTGAGGGCGTAACATCCCGGTGCAGCAGTCCGCGGCTGTGCATGAAGTCGATGGCGCCCGCGATTTGCCCGAAAAGATCCAGCAATCGTTCCTCAGACAGTTTTTCGTCCGAGCGGGCCATGTCGCCGATCATACTTTCCAGCGAGTCGCCGTCTACGTACTCCATCTCCATGTACGCGGTCTTGTTGTGCTCGTAGACGTCTTTGACGTTTACCACGTTCTCAAGGCTGGGATGGTTGCGCCGAGTGAGTTCATGCAGATTTTGTGCTTCGCGGTAGAAGCTGTCTAACCCGAACTTGAAATCGCCGCGCTGGGATTCGGTTTCGAGTCGTAGCTCCTGTTCTTCGTCGCGGTAGGCAACGTCCTTTGGCATGTACTCTTTGATTGCCACCAGGTTCTTTTCGAACTGTTTGTGGCGCGCCAGATAGGTGATACCAAAGCCGCCCGCACCGAGCGTTCGCTCGATAATGTAGGAGCGCAACTCCGTGCCGGCGCGTAACGCGCGCGGATTGTGCGAGCCAGTTTGGATGTCAGCCATAGAGTGAGACGAAATTCTTTTCTAATCAGGATCTAAGAGGATGAATATAACAAAGAAGCTGGTTTGAATTCGAGTTATCTAGCTCGCGCTCCAAATAGCGCTCTAGAATAATAAGTGCGCTGAGGCGTGCGTTTATCGCACCCCAGGATTGCGCTAGTCACATGGTTCACGGGGCGGCAAAATGTGACAGCGATGGCTGCAGTTGGCTATCCTCGTGTCTTGGGGCATGTCGGCCCACATCGCTGGATATGCTGTAGGGGGCACGTTGAACCATCGACGACAACACGGAGCATGCAACCGAGATTTGTGCGATCGGCGCGCACCCACGTTGGTTAGGGCGAGTATTGTCGTCTGCCTGGGGTGGATCTGCCTGATCACTCCGGCGCACGCCGATACAGTGGAAATAGGCGCAAATGACAGCTATGCAGTGGTCGTCGCTGGCGCTGGGGCCAGCTACGAGTCGCTCGCCCGCGAGTATCTAGGAAACAGCGCCGAGGCCTGGATGTTGCGGGTAGCGAATGATCATGCGCCGATTGCCGCTGGCGAAGTAGTTGTGATCCCCAAGCGCTGGGACAATCCAGCGGGCGTAACGTCAGAATTGTACCAAGTGGTACCAATCCTCACGTATCACCATTTCGGCTCGAGCCGAGATCGAATGTCCGTCACCCCGGAGAATTTTCGCCAGCAACTGGCATATCTGCGGGACAACGGTTATCACGTGGTGCCGTTGGCCGATTTACGGGAGTTTGTGGCTGGGCGTAAGGCGTTGCCGCCCAAATCTGTCGTCATTAGCATTGATGATGGCTATCAGTCCACGTATCGCGAGGCGTTCCCACTCTTACTTGAGTTCGGATTCCCAGCAACGGTATTTGTCTACAGCGATTTCCTGAACGGTGGCGGACTAAAAGGCCCGCAGATGCAGGAGATGCTGCAATCGGGATTGATCGATTTCCAGCCTCACTCTAAGACACATCGCAATATGGCACTTATGGCCGCTGACGAAGACGTCGAGCAATACCAAGCCCGGGTGCGCGCGGAGTTGCAAGCCCCGCAGGCGAAGTTGCGGGATCTGATCGGAACCCCGGGCGACGCATTCGCGTTCCCGTATGGTGCGACCACACGCGAGGTGCTGGCGCTTTTGGCGAGTAGTGACTATCGCATCGCGGCCACCGTGGAGCGCGGCAGCAATGCCTTTTTCGCCCATCCGTTTTTACTCAAACGCAGCATGATCTATCACGAGCACAGTCTTGAAGATTTTATCCAAAACCTAGTGGTTGAAGAGCGCTACTAGTCGTGGGGTGGCAGCATAGTGGGCGCTGGTGGAATGTCCGTTGGGTAGGCGTTGCGCTGATGACTGCGGTCTTTACGGGGTGCGCGACAGCACCACCACCTGCGCCTGCCGCCGATGCCGGCTTACTGCAAACGCGTTTGGCCGTACAGCAAAAGTACTCGCAGGAGGCTGCCGATCTGCGCGCAGCCGGGCGCCTGTATCAGGCTTTGCAGAGCCTGCGTGTGTTGGATGCGGTCTCGCCTGACCTGCCCGGACTGCGTGCACGTATGGACGCCGTTCAGCTCGAGATCGAAGCGCGGGTTCTGGAGCTTACCGATGGGGCGCGTTGGGCGTTTGAGCATGGGAGTACTGACCAAGGGATGGCCTTGCTGCTGCGCGCCCTCTCATTGCGGCCATCGGACGAGGGCCTGCGCCGGCAGATCTCTGATCGATATCGACGCATTGCTGAGTCTCGAATTGCGGGGAAGCCTACGGAGCAGTTGGCACGACAACCGGTCGAGGTTCCAACGGATGAGGTGACCGCTTACAATCAGACAACCACAGATGCCAACGGTGTCTTTGAGCAGGGTTTGGCACTGTACGATAGCGACCCGGAGCGTGCACGGGAGTTGTTCCGGCAAGCGCTGGAGATAGACCCTACGCACATTGGCGCAAGAGCCTACCTAGATACCATGGTGGGGCAGTAGCCAGTTAGCCCGCTAACGCGCTCGTTCAGCTAATCGCAAACGACGTCGTTGAGAAACACCGGGATGTCTTCGTCCTCGGGTCGAACTTTTTTCGCTTCGCGCCACAGTATCTTCGCCTTCGGGCAATTCGAATCCATAATCTCGAATCCCTGTTGGATAAGTTGGTCAGCGCGCGCGTGGCGCACCTGTTCGTGAAAATCTTTCACTTCCTGGCGTTTGTCCGCGCGCAGCGCCTTCTGAATGAGATCCCACGCTAAGGGAATGTTCCCGGCCTCCGATGCCGTCCGTGCTTCCGCAAACCAATCTCGCGCCGCGGCGCACGCCTTATTGCCTGGCAGGTTGAGCATATGTCCCGGTGCCAGCGTGTCGGCGCGTTCTAATCGGTTGTACAGCGTTAGTGCGACAAAAAGGTCAGTATTGCCCAGGCAGTCGCGGGCGATTGTGCCTAAGGTGTCGCCGGACTGGACCTCGTAAGGCTGGCGACCCAACACGCCTTTGGCCGTAAAGTAGTCCTCACCGAGTTCCAGTTGCTCATGGATAAGTGCCGCTCGCGAATTGTCGGGTGATTGCTTGTGCGCGCAAGCGATGTACCGCTCGGCCTCTTCCCATTCACCACCGTCGACATGCTTGAGCGATCCGCGGATCAGCGCGATCGTGTCACCCGCCGGGCAGACCAGTGGCTTTGTGCAGCCCGCAAAATTTGGATTAAAGTTGCAACAACGAGGCGTGGACTGATTCTGCTCATCCGCACAATGGCAAAGGTCGCTCTTCTCATTTCGCGCGCAGATGCAGGCTGTGGTTGCCTCGCCCTGCGCCTTGCAGATGCAGTCAGCCGTGGTGCACGGAACCTCAACCTGAGGCGGGAGCTCTACTGGGGGTGGGACGCATCCACCGATGAGGATCAGCAAGAAACACGCGGTCATGCGAAGTGTGCGATGGAATGTTGCCGTCGACGCCATATTCAGCTCCCCCGAGCCTTGTTGTGCGACAAGCATAGCACTGCGGCGCGAATTCCCGGGCCTTGGGTTAATGCCGCAGCGCGGAAATTGGGCAGCCGGCAGACTCAGCCTGCTCGTCGTGCTCAGTGTTGATTCTCAGACGTCGATGAGGTTACATCAGGGTCTGAGAGCGAGACAAGGCTAAGAGGTTGGCTACAATCCAGCGACTGGGTAAGTCGATGTTTGCCGCGCTTTGCGGCGTGGCACTGGGGATGGTGTGTGCGTCGGTTTTGTACTCATCCTCGGCATGGGCGATCTTTGGATTGTTCGAAGGCAAAGCCGCCGAGATTCGCGGTGCGGTGATTGCCGATAACATCCTTAACCCCTCCAGCGGCGGGCAATCCACATCGGTTGTACTGCGCTTGTACCACCTGGCCAGCCCCACCGCCTTCAGTCAGCAGGATTTTTTTGGCGCGTACCAGTCCGCGCCCGGCGGTTTAGACGGTGATCTGCTGGATGTTGAGGAGATTGTTGCCTTACCGGGCAAGACAATCTTAATTCCAGAGCATGAGCTTGCCCCCGGTGCGGCTTATCTAGGTGTGGTCGTCGCATTTCGCGATTGGAACGGCGCAACCTGGCGCGCGCTGATTGCGACCCCTTCTGGCGATATGACCACTATAAAGATCGACTTGCAGGCAAGCGAGGTTAAGGTGTCGCCGCAAAAGCGGCGCTGGTGGAAGAAGCTTAACAAGCGCCTCGCAGGAACTTAGCCGGTGTCCGACAACTTAGTCATCGAAGTGACCCTGGATCCCCGCCAGCGCGAGCCGGAGGTGTCGCACGATGGACGCCTCGTGACCGTTGGTGCGCACGGTGCGTTGTTGGGGCGTGGCCAAACCGAATGCGACGTGCTCATCGATCTGCCCTATGTTTCGCGCAAGCACGCTCGAGTGACGCATTACGGCGAAGTGTTTTTTATCGAGGATCTCAAGAGCGTTGACGGCACGTTGCTCAACGGCAAACCGATCGATCCTCGGCGCAAGTACTCATTGCTTAACGACGACACCGTCACCATTGGCGATCGGCTCGTGCACTTTAGTTCGGTGCCGTGGTGGGAGCCGGCGATGGAGGGCGAGCTTTCAATGAAGGGCGAGCCGGCGATGCAGAACGAGCCGGCGATGCAGCGGGAGCGGCCAGAGGCGGACCCGCCGAAGGCGCCATCGCCGGGGCCAGCCCAGGAGATGGCGGCCATAGGCGAGGCGTTAGAACCCGCGACAGCCGGCGGCCCACCGATCACACGACCTGGCGAGAGCCCCGATGTTGAGCTAACCGCGGCGGTTCCCGCCATGGATTCGCCCGTGGTCGTCAATGTGGATCTAATGCGTGCATTTATGCAGGGATTGCAGCTAAAGCCAGAGTTAGTCCCTGAAGAGCCAGAACAGATGCAGCGATTCATGGAACTCGCCGGACACTTGCTGTTTATTTCGGTCGACGGGATTCGCAAGGCGCTGTATACCCAAGACCGCTTTCGCGATCAGTACCGTATTCCAGGCACCGTGCTTTCACGCTCGCATATGAACCCCTTGTACAATCACCAGATAAACACCCGCAGCGTCATCGAGGTATTGTTTGCGCACTCCAGTAGTAGTGCGATCGTAGACCCGGTGATGGCAGTACAAGAGGCGACCCGTGATTTTTACGTACACGGGGTGGCCGTCCCGGTTGCTGTGGACCAAGCGATTCGCGCGGTGTTCAAGACCTTTGACTGGCGGGCGTTGAAGGAAGTGTTTGATGGGCGAGCACACAGTGCGTTGATTGGTCCGCTGAAAAAAGCACATTTCTGGGACTGCTTGTGCGATGAGTATGATCGTCGCGTGAAGACCCTGGATGAATTCGACAACGAGTATCGGCGGGCGGTCGCGACCGCATACGCGCAGGAGCGCAGCCGCAGCCGTGCCAATAACAAGCCAACGGGAGACAACGATGCCGAGTAAGGAGACGGTGGTGTGGTCAGAGGGCATGTTCATGCGCCCTCAACATCTGCAGCAACACACCCGGTACGTTGAGGGCCTGGTAGATGGCACCGTCAACGCTGCCGTGAGTTTCGGTTGGGGGTTTTCTGATTTGCGCCTAGACCGCTCGATGCTCGCGACCGGTGCACTCGGATTGACCAGTGCTCGAGGCGTGTTTCGCGATGCCACACCGTTCGAACTTGGAGACAACGCCGCGCTGCCGGCACCATGCGATCTAACCGCAGCCGAGCCGGGCGCGGTGGTTTATTTGTGCGCGGCCTCCCGCGGAGGCGGCGCACGTGCGCAAGAGTTTACGGTGCAAAAGGATGAAGCAGACGCGGCGCGCTATCTCGCGCATCCACTGGATGTGCTCGACAATGCGGCGGCATTGGCGGATGGTGATGACGATTCCCAGTTGCGTCATCGCCCTGGGGCGACCGAGGTGGTGGTGGGGCAACTACAGATGCAATTGTTGTTGTCCGGCGGGGACGATCACAACACGATGCGGCTGCCGATTGCTCGGGTCGCCGACGTGCTTGCCGATGGCAGTGTTCGCCTTGATGAGGAGTTCATCGCACCGGTGACGCGTCTGTCGGCCTCACGGGTGTTGTGCCATCACGTGCGCGAACTGGGTGCGGTTGTTAGCGGACGTGCAGACCAGCTAGCGCGGCGCGTGGGCGACCTGGTGTCGGGCGTTGAGTTTTCGTTGAATATTCTGTGGCTGATGGTCGCGAACCGCTACGATCCGGTGCTGCGTAGTTTGATCTCTACCGATTTGCATCCGGCCGCGTTGTATCGTTTGTTGCTCGGTATGGCCGGAGAGCTGTCAACCCTGAATACACCTGATAAGCGCCCGGCAGAATTTCCCCCCTATAATCATTCAGACTTGGCAACAAATTTCGTGCCGTTGATGGACGAGCTGCGCACCATCTGGTCAGCGCAACCGATGGAGATGGTCAAAGAGCTTCCGATGGCTTTCGTGGAAGCGCGCCAGACATGGTTGTCGAAGATTCGCGATCACAATCTTCTCGATACAGCGGACTTTGTATTGGCGGCGATCGCGAGCGTCAGCGAGGACGACCTGGCGACGCGCCTGCCGGCGCAGATGATT
Organism: uncultured Gammaproteobacteria bacterium; assembly: GCA_965369325.1. GTDB lineage: Bacteria > Pseudomonadota > Gammaproteobacteria > Steroidobacterales > JBCBZW01 > CBDUQI01. The sequence goes on along the minus strand of CBDUQI010000001.1, from coordinate 55,280 downwards.
ATCGCGCCCGCGGAGCAGATTGAGGACAAGGCCTCGGATCTTCGCCTGTCGCTGGCGAAGGTCAAGCCACGCAATGTGCCGACGCTGAACCGGTGGACCTACTTCCACTTGGAGCCGGGGGGCAAGGCTTGGGATGGTCTTGCCACCTCTGCGGGGTTTGCCTTTTTTGTGGATCGCCTGGCCCAGGACTTTCCAGACTTACAGCTCAAATTCTGGGCTGTGCCACGACGCTAAACCACGAGGGACGCCATGGCTGGCGAAGACGACAACGATCGCACAATCGTCCGCAAGGTCCGTCGTCCGGGCGGGAGCCGGGTACCGCAGCCGGGCGGGCGACCGATTCGCGAAGCCGAGGAGCTTGGCGACAAGGAAGAGCCTGTTCGCACAATCGTACGCGGGCGCGAGCCGCGGCCCTCCCGCGCAGATGATGCCACCGTCCCGTTTCCGCCCGACCCGAAGCCCTCTGGACGTACTGAACAACGCCGAGCAGCCTCGGCCGGCCGAGCGCGTCGACCGGCGGTGCCTGCGCGCGCAGACCTGCCGCCGGCGGCGCACGCGGGCCCTGATGTGTCCAATATCCTGCTGGAGGAGGCCTCTCCGCTGCTGGCGCTGGGCGGGTATCTTAGCAGCGCTGATCGGCCTGATGACCTGGATCAGTTGCGTGGTGAGATCACCAGTGCCGTCGGTCGTTATCGTGAGTCGATTGAGCCTCACTACAGTGAGAGCACGCTGCGCGAGGCAAGCTTCTGCTTGTGTGCGTTTCTGGATGATTGCGTAATACGCACATTTTGGGGGCGGGAATCGCAGTGGGCCTTACAGAGCATTCTGGCGGAAGTACATCAAACCGCGCACCGGCATTCGCTTATTGAACAAATCCAAGACCAGCTGCAAGCCACCTCCGATCCGGATTTACTGGCGTTGTACCACACCGTCCTCAGTCTGGGGTTCCAAGGGTTGGAAGATGATGAGCGGGCCATTCGTATCCTGCGAAATGACGTCTACCGGGCCGTGGGGCAGCACTTGCATCGCGCCAACTATCTTGTCGATGAGAGTATTGTCAGTGCGGATGCGGGCAAGGCGCTTGCACGACGCTTGCCTGCGTGGACGGTGCTGGCGGCGGCGGGCGTTGTGGTGCTGGCGTTGTTCGCCGGCTTCCGGTATTTGCTGCGCCCGTCAGTGGCGGCGTTTGAAGCTAACGCCTCAGCACTTGCCGATGCGCAGACGCAACTTACCGTGCAGGCTTTTTTCCCTGAGGTGGAACCTCCAGCGCCACCGATGGTTGATCTGTACCAGTTGCTCAAGGATGAAATTGAGCGAGAAGAGCTGGAGTTGTTCGCGGCTCAGCCAGGGACCAGGATCTTCTTGCGTTCCGATGAGATGTTCGCCAGCGGCAGCGCAAATATGCGCCCTTCAATTACGCCGCTGTTGGAAACAGTGGCACATGCATTGGATGAAACCACCGGTGTGGTGCGCGTAGAGGGGCATACAGACAGTGTGCCGTTTCGCAGTGCTCTCACCACAAATCAGCGCCTGTCTACCGAACGTGCCGAGCAAGTGGTGGCCGTGATGTCCCGGCAGTTGCAGGATGGCGACGCGCGTTTACGCGCCAGGGGCGTGGCGGATCGGGCACCTGTAGAGTGTGGCAAATCCAAGGCAGCACTGGCGCGTAATCGGCGCGTCGAAATTCTGCTTGAGGGCGTCGAGACGCGCGGCGCACCGCCGATGGTGCGACCCGATTGCAGTCGGGGGGTGGTGCCTTGAGCAAGTTGTTCAAATGGTTGACCCAGCGTAGCGTACTCATATTTATCGGGCTGTGCCTGTTGGCACTCGTTGTGTGGTTCGTCGGCCCGCGATGGCCGATTTTCGAGTCTGCCCATGGCGGTTATGTGCGTCCGCTGGCCCCGCCTGTGCCTAGACTGGTAGCGATTGCCGCAATCTTCGCTGTGTGGTTGTTAGTACTGCTGATTCGCCTGTTGCGTAACACGCTGGCGGCGGCACGACTCAAGCAGGACATCGTTGCCAGTGAGCCGAGCCAGGCGGAGCATCAGATCGGTCAGTTGGAGACGGCGTTCTCGCAGGCAGTGGAGGCGCTGGAGCGCCATCGCGGTAGCAAAGGCAAGCGCAGCCTTGCAGAGTTGCCTTGGTATATGGTGCTTGGCCCTAGCGGCGTGGGCAAGACTGAGCTGCTGCGTACCAGCGGCGTGGACTTCCCCTACGAGAGCGATGCAAGCAAGAAGTACGTCGATGGGGCAGGCGGCACGCTGAACTGTAAGTGGTGGCTGGGTCGCGAGGCGATTCTTCTGGACACGGCTGGGCGCTACATACGCCAAGACCAGCACAGCGAGGCAGATCGTGCGGAGTGGGAGCGATTTCTGGCGTTGCTGCGCAAGCACCGACGTAGACAGCCGTTAAATGGTCTGATCGCGGTTATCAGTGCTGATGATGTGCTGCAGGAGTATGCCGGCAGCGCCGAGGCTATGCGCGCTGAAGCAGATCGGCTGCGCAGCCGCATAAAGGAGCTGAACAGCGCCTTTAATCTCTCCCTGCCGGTCTACCTGATCGTGTCCAAAACGGATCTTGTGGCGGGATTTTCAGAGTACTTTCGCGACTTGAACAGCGAAGAGCTTCGGGCGCAGGTATGGGGGTTTGACCTTGCCGCGGGCGATGGCAGCATGTCCAGTCTGCGCGAACGCCTGCAATCGGGTTTTACCCGTCTCACGCATCGTTTACGAGACCGTGCTCTGCATCGTCTGGCGGATGTTACGAGTCTGCGCCAGAGTATTCCGGTGCAGTCCTTTGCCTGGCAGCTTGCCAATCTCACTGATCCGCTGGGGGAGTTTTTGGAATTGGCCTTCGGGCCGGATCAGATGGGCGAGGATTTATGGTTGCGCGGGGTTTACCTTACCAGCGCGACGCAGTCGGGCTCGCCGATCGATCAACTCACCACCGAGCTGAGTCAGGTGTTCGGTATCGCCGAGGTCGAGCAGTCGCAGATTGGCGGGGTCGGCATGAGTTATTTCGTTCGGGATCTGCTGACCCGAAAAATATTCCCCGAACAGCAACTGGCCGGCGAGAGTGGCCGCTTTCGCAACGCCAGCAGCTGGGCATTGCGCGGAGCTTGCGCCGCAGGTCTGCTTGCGGCGGTAGTCTGTACTTGGGTGTGGGCGAATGGGCTTCGTGACAGTCAGGCGGCTTTGCGAGAGGCTGATCAACTCATCGCAGATGCAACGTTGGCGTTGCCGAAAACCGCCGAGCCTCAAGCGATCCTGGATTATCTACAACAGCTCAAGGGTCTTCGAGAAGCAACGCAGATCCGCTTTGCAATGTTGGATACGACGCGGCACTTGGCGCTGTCCGCGGTGCCGGAGGTCAATCACAAGGCCCATGAGTTGTACACAGACGGTCTGCGTGACTATTTTGTACCTTACCTGGCAGCGTGGTTGTACGAAGAATTGCGAACAATGCGCGGCCTGGATGCGTTTGAATCACCGACGCCCTGGCAGAACACATACGATGAGTTTGTGCTACTTGAGTACCTGAGTGCTTTTGGAGACTCGGGCAAGCTGAATGAAGAGCCGCGCAAGACACAGTTGCTGGATTGGTTTGCCGCTGTGTTCCAACAAGAGTTTCGCGCAGACGGCGATCTGGTCGACCAACTTACCGAGTATCTGAATTTCTACCGTACCGCCGATCTGCCGACCATCGATTTTTCGGCGGATGCCGTTGTCGAGTCGCGGCAGAGTTTTGCTGATCGCGATAAGGCCCGTCTGATCTATGAATTATTACTTGGGGCGCTGGGCAGCGAAATCGCGCGCGACATCAATCTGCTGAATTCACCCAATGAGGCCTTGTTCTCGACGGTGTTCGAATGGGATGGGGATGGCAGTCAGCTTGTCATTCCCGGCATATTCACCCAGAACGGGCTCGAGGCGTTGTTGGAGCAGGGTCAGCTCACCGGTTTTGTGCGTCAGTATCAACAGCGCGCCTGGGTGTTGGGGGAGAAGTACAAGTTGCCGTACACCTCTGCGTTGGTGGGTGAGATCAGGCGCCTCTATGTTCAGGACTACGTACGCATATGGAACCGTGCGATATCTTCATTGCGCGTGCGTTCGTCGGCCAATGCGAGTCAGCGGGCGGTTATCAGTACCTTCGTCGGTCCTCGATCGCCGGTCCGCGAGTTGCTCAAGCGGGTATATGAGCAGACGCGTTTGGAGCAGGCGAGCGCGCAGAAACCTAGTGCCGGAAAGAGCGTACTAAAACGCGCCGCTAGCAAGACTAAGGTGGGACGCGTCGCGGGGCGTTTGGGCGCCGGGCGAAGTTCAGGCTCGCAACTGACCCCGCGCGGGACCATTACCGAGGCATTCGAAGATCTTAATACGTTATCTGATGGCGGTGCGGGGTTAACGCCCTTGGACACTTCGCTGACGACAGTGGCAAACATTCTCAGGCTGTTTGATGAGCCAGACCAGCGCCAGCGGGTGATTGGCGACATCAATGTTGAGTGTGAGCAGCAACCGGAACCCGTGCGTACGTGGATATGCGCATTGGTGTCGGCAAGTTCAACGGCCGTGGAAAATGAGTTTCAGCTGCAGGCAGCCACTGATCGCGCGCAAGTGCGTACTGATTCGGAGAAACAAGTCGCAGATGTATACCTGGCGGATGTGTGGCCACAATGCTCAAGCGAGATACACGGCCGGTTCCCGGCAGACCCGAACTCCCGTGAGGACATTAGCCTGGAAGATCTCGATCGGGTATTTGGCGCCGGCAGTTTGTTGGACGGATTTACCAACAGCACGCTAAGTGCGCATCTGGATCGTACCCGCCGGCCATGGCGGTGGCTTAAAACCGAAGATAAAGATCCGCTTAACCTCTCAGCCGAGCTACCGCGCGCAATGCAACGCGCAGCGGACATTCGCCGGGCCTTCGATCTTCCCCTCACCTTGGGTCTTGATCCGGGAGAAGTCGACCCCAGGATCACCACATTAATTCTCACCATCGATGGCCAGCGTTTTGAGTACCGTCAGGGCCCACAGCAGACCACCCGGATTACCTGGCCCGATGCGTCGTCAGCCAGTGGCGTTCAACTGGTTATCCAGATTGCTGGCGAGTCCGAGAAGCGACGTCAATGGAGCGGTCCGTGGGCCTTGTTACGAGCGCTGAACGATGCCACCGTTGAGAAAGGCTCAGCGCGTGGCATCTTGTTGGTGACATTTAATTTGGATGGCTACGTGATCCCGATTCAAATTAATACCAACCGCGCGACGAACCCACTGCTGACCAACCCGCTTGAGGGGTTCCAGTGCCCAGCGCTGTGACACATACGGGCTCGAATGCCATGCAGCCCTCGGCGCTGGGGTACTTCGGTAAATATCCCGAGTATCCTGATTTTGTTCAGTACGCGTTGCCGGTGAATCTTGTGATGGGCTGGAAGGCGTGGGTTGCCTCGTACATGAGTGCCGGGTACGAGCAACTTGATGACATTTGGCTGGACGCCTATTTGCAATCACCGGTGTGGCGCTTTTGCCTGTTCGACCAGGCCATCGCTCCAAGTTCTGAGGGGGTGGATGGTTGGCTGGGGGCGATGATGCCAAGTGTTGACAGTCGCGGCCGTTACTTTCCGTTGCTGGCGGCCGCGCCGGTACCACGGTGTGCGCCGGTGGCTCTGTTGCGCGGCGCGCAGGATTTTCTGGACGACATTGAATCGCGTCTGATTCGGTGTCTGAGCGAACCGCATGTGCCGCCAGATCAGCTCACTAGCCACTTTACCGAAGAACTGCCAGCGTTGATGGTCCCGGCAAAAACGCACAGCGATCTGTGCGAGTTGTCGGATGACACTTGGGCGCGGAAATTTCTGGATGACTACGTTGGGCAAGCGACTCAACCCATTAGCGTGTGGCAGGCGGTTCAGGTTGCCGACGGCGGGCAGCGCGTATTCGCCTGTTCTGGCCTGCCGGCACCGGCTGCATTTGCAACCATCCAGTGCGAGGTGACCGCCGTTTCCGACACGGAGTGCGTGTCGTGAGCCGCTTACGCTGGTCCTCAGGGATGTACTCGCATGCGGGCAACGTGCGCGAGCGCAACGAGGACTCGGGGCTTGATCAGTCTGCAACAGGATTATGGGCGGTTGCTGACGGTATGGGCGGGCATGCACACGGAGATCGCGCCAGCCAGTTGCTGATTGAGCGGTTGACCGAAGTGCCGGCAGCGAGCGATGGCCTCGACGCGCTCATTGCAGATGTGAGTGATGCGGCTGCACAGGCGAATCAGGCGCTGGTGGAGGAGCAGTCCAGCCATGCCGTCTCCGGCACCACACTGGTTGCGCTGGCGGTGGCCGATGATCAGGGGGCCTGTCTGTGGGTTGGTGACAGTCGAGCTTACCGGCTTCGCGATGGGCAGCTTCAACAACTCACCCGCGATCACACCGAGGCGCCGACCAGTCATGTGTTGACCCGTGCAATTGGCGCACAAGATCGTCTTGAGGTGGATGTGCGTACGGTTCAATTGTCCGACGGAGACAAATACCTGTTGTGTTCCGACGGCTTGCACGGCGAACTTGACGATCAGCAGATCGCGGCGACTCTGGCGCAGAGTGCGTCGTCTACCCAACAAGCCGCACGCCGTCTGGTGGAGCGCGCGCTGCAGGGCGAGTGCGCGGACAACGTCACTGCGTTGGTTGTCGAATTTGAGGCGTGGGGCTGAGCGATGGCGAAAACATTGCAAGTGCTTGCACAGGAGTTGGTCGGCAAGCCAGTTCGTACGCCAAAAGCGCTGCAGGATGAAGAGGCTCAAGCGGAAGCGTTTTCAACCCTCAAAGGCGAGGTGGACAAGCGTAGTGGGGTGAGTGGCGCCGAGCCGGACTGGACGGTGGTAGAAAAACTGAGCCTTGAGTATTTGCGCAAAGTGCAAAAGGACCTACGGGTAGCCAGCTATCTGGCGCGTGCCTGGAGTGTTATGCACAGCGCGGAAGGTGTGCTTGCAGGCACCGAGTTGCTAGGCGGGTTGCTCACAAATGATGTCGCGGCGCTGGTTCCGCCGCGCGTGCGTGGAAGGCAGCAGGCACTGCAATGGTGGGCCTCGCGCACGACCGCGAGTGGGCTGGAGGAAATTCTGCGTACCGGTAGCCCCGAGCAACGCGCGGGCATGATGGCGGCGCTTGATGGGATGAAGGCGATACTTGCCGGCGACCCCAAGGTGGCCGGTAAGAAGCCGATCTTTGATGAGCTGCATGCTGCGCTGAGCGCAGCCCCTGCTGCCTCGAGCGATGAGAATACGCTAGCGCCCACGCCAGCGGCGGAGTCATCCGCGCCGGCGCCTGAACAGGCATCCGCTGCTCAATCTGTCGCAAGTGAGACAGACGCGCCGCCCGAGACAGCCTCCACCGAGGTTGAATCCGAGCATGACGAGGAGCCGGCGCAGCCGCCTGAACCGGTGGATGAGTTGCTGGCGCAATGGTTGGCAGCGCTGGCCGCCCCCATCCAGGGCGATCTGCCGCAAGGAGATGAGGGCCACCTCAGTGATGAGTTTGAACGGTTGCAGCAACAAGTCAACGATACCTGGCGGGTGCGCGAAGTCGATTGGCAGGCCGTCTTCGATCAAAGTATGGCGTATCTTGGCACTCAATCGAAAGATTTACGGGTAATGGCCTACTGCATCTATGCCGCCCTTCAAAGCGACGGTGTTCGAGGCTTATCGCGCACAGTGCAGTTGCTGGATGGGTTTCTCACAGACTACGGCGATTGTTGTTACCCCTCGCGTGCCAAGGGCCGGGAAGCAGCACTTGGCTGGTTGTCCGAGCGGTCGGAGCAGTGGTTCAAGCGGGCCGATTTAGCAACCGTTACATTGGATCAGTTGCAACTGTGTTTACATCGGGTCGATGCCGTCAACGCCCAGTTAGCGCAGCGCGAGGAGTTACTGGTGGGCCGGGCGGCGCTGGCTAGGATCGCACGCGCGCTGCGCGGTGAAGTTGAGGCGGGGCAGGCGCAACAGGCGCTCGCGAGGCAGGAAAAGTCACGTGAATCCCAGCCATCGTCCAAGGCGCCGATAGCTCCCGAGAACACCACAACGACAGCTGCGCGTCAGCCCGCAGAAGTGTCCTCTGCTGGCGCGCCACCAACCGGGTCCGGGGCCGTCGAGGGGCTTGAGGATTTTCGGCGTGCGGTGCAGGACGGCAATACCTACATTCTTGGTCTGGTGCGTTATAAGCGCCGGAATGAGTCAAAAAACCCTATTTCCTACAAGTTGTTACGGAACTGGCTCTGGGGTACGCTTGGGTCGCAGATTAAAACCGAAAGCTTGCGCGCGCCCGCGAATCAACCCGATTGGGATCAGTTGGCGGCCGCCGGCGACCCACTTGCAATGCTTGAAGCTGCAGAGAACATGCTGTCGTCCAACCGGTTTTGTCTCGATCTAAACCGCTACACAGCAATTGCCTTGAAGCAGCTAAACGCGACTGAGGCGATTGATGCCGTACAGCACGAGTTACGCGCCCTGCTAGCGCGATTTCCGACGTTGCCATCGTCGACGTTTATGGGGGATGTGGCTGTCGCCAGTGCCACGACGCGAAGCTGGTTGGAGTCGCAGGTGCAAGGCGCCAACACGATGCACAGCAGTGCACCGGCGGCAGGTGGCGCAATGGCCGACGAGGAGGTCATTAGTGCACTTAGCGAGGCACGCGAGACGGCTGGCGGAGGAAATGCGCCCGATGCTATACAATTACTTGAGAGCAGGGTTCGCGATGCTCGCAGCGGCAAAGCTCAATTTCGTTGGCGGATGACGCTGGTTAGATTCTTGCTTGAACTGGAAGCTGCTGAACTGGCCTTGGCGCATCTGGAGTCCATGGAGCGCGAGGTGTCCCAGTTTGCTCTTGAGCGCTGGGATCCTGATCGCGCGATGGATCTGGCGTGGTTGTCTCAGCAGGTAGAGGCAGGCATCCCCGCAAAGGCACCATGCAAAGCGCGAGCGGTTGCGCTCCGGGATGAAGGTCGAGCGCGAATCTGCCGGCTGGCACCTGCGGTGGCATTGGAGAAATTCGGCACGCGGCATGGCGCGTAAGCTGAGTAGACATGAGATTCATCTAGATAACGAGTGACCTGGAGCGCACGAAATGCCAAAGAACAAACCCACGGTTGCGCCGCGTGAGCGCATTAACATCACATTCAAACCCGAGGGCGACGGCCAGGAAGAGAAGGAACTACCTCTCAAGTTGTTGGCGGTCGGTGACTACACTTTGCGTGAGGATGACACACCGGTTGAGGAGCGCGAGCCGATCAACATTAACAAACAGAACTTTAACGACGTAATGGCCGCGCAGAATTTGTCCCTGAACATGACCGTGAAAGATGAGATCGCCGGTGATGGGGAAGACTCGGATTTTGGGCTGGAAATGAAGATATCCTCGTTGGCGGACTTTCGTCCGGAAAGCGTCGTTAAGCAGGTGCCGCAGTTAAATGAGCTGATGGAGTTGCGTGAAACGCTGTTGGCGCTCAAGGGCCCGCTGGGCAACGTGCCGGCCTTTCGCAAGAAGATGCAGGAATTGATGTCGGACGAGGACAAACGATCGGCAATATTGCAAGCACTCGGTATCGAAGACTAAGCGGTCAGAGTATCGACCAAAAACGTTTTTGGGTTTTACGAAGAGGTGTCCAACATGGCGGACAACAAGGATCAGCAGGAAGCACAAGGATCGCAGGACGCGCAGGTCGAAAGCGATTTGCTCGACGATATTGCGGATGCCACCGGCATTGGTGTTGGCACCGAGGGGTACGATAAAGCCAAGAAAGGCATTGGCGAGCTGATTAGAATTTTGGTCAGCGAGAAGCGCACGAATGAGCGCGTACAAGGCGGGCTGATCGATACGCTGGTCGCAGAGCTCGATGCGAAAATGGGCTCCCAAATTGATGCCGTTTTGCACAACGAGCAGTTTCAGGAACTGGAATCAGCCTGGCGCGGGCTGAAGTACCTGGTAGATCACACTGACTTTCGCGAAAACTGCCGGGTGGAGATGCTGAATGTCTCCAAGCAGGACCTTAGCGATGATTTCGCCGATTCTCCGGATCTTACAATGTCCGGGCTGTACAAAACTGTTTACAGCGCTGAGTACGGCGTGTTTGGCGGTGAGGCGTACGGCGCGATTATCGGAAATTACGAGTTCTCGGCTAACACGCCCGACATGAGCCTGCTTCGTAACGTAGCAGGCGTAGCTGCAATGGCCCACGCGCCGTTCTTTGCGGCCGCCAGTTCCACCTTTTTTCCGAACATGGATGGTGATTTCCAGAACCTGCCTAACCTTAAGGACCTGGACGGAATTTTCGAAGGCCCTCAGTACGCAAAATGGCGCGGTTTCCGCGAGTCCGAAGATGCCCGCTATGTCGGCTTGACCCTACCGCGATTCTTGCTGCGCGCGCCGTATCATCCAGAAGACAATCCGGTGAAAGATTTTCACTATGATGAGACGATTGAAGGCGATCACGGGAGCTACCTGTGGGGCAACACATCCTTCGCATTCGCGAGCCGCTTGACTGAGAGTTTTGCCGAGTACCGCTGGTGCGCGAATATCATCGGTCCCGAGGGCGGTGGCGCCGTGACTGACCTGCCGATGCACACCTACGAAGCGATGGGGCAGATAGAATCGAAGATCCCAACGGAGGCGTTACTAACTGATCGACGTGACTTTGAACTATCGGAGCACGGTTTTATTCCGCTGGTGATGCGCAAAGGCAGCGATAACGCTGCGTTCTTCTCCGCCAATTCAGCGCAGAAGCCCAAGCGGTTTACCAACAACGCAGAAGGCAAGCGCGCCGAGGCAAACTATAAGCTGGGGACCAAGTTCCCTTACATGTTTCTCATTAACAGGCTCGCACATTACGTCAAGGTTATGCAGCGTGAGAAGCTCGGCAGCGGGATCAGTCGAGAGGTGTTGCAGCGTCAGTTGCGCGATTGGATCGGCCAGTATGTGTCAGATCAGGAAAATCCGCCGGCGGGCATCATGGCTCGATATCCACTGCGCAAGGCGGATATCACCGTAGAGGATATTGAGGGCGATCCGGGTTGGTATAAGGTTGCGATCAATGTCAGTCCTCACTTCAAATATGAGGGAGGCGACTTCGAGCTCTCGCTGGTAGCGAAAGAGAAATCGGGTGATTCCGAATGAGAACCTGAGCGGGCGAGTTAACGGCCGCACGGGCTTTGGCGCAAATGGCTGATCGCAATTTACTTGCTCGCCTGGACCGGGCGGCGCCTCATGTGGATACCATACACAGGCGCACGTCGCCCAGCGCCGTGGAGCAGTCGATTATCGATAACCTGCGCTGTTTGTTTCAGGTTCGCCAGGGGAATTCGCAGTCGGCCCCTCGTTGCGGCATACCCGATTTCTCCGGATGGTTTTTGCTCTACAGCAATCCGGGCAATCGTTTGCGCAGTGCCATCAAAGAGATGATCGAGGAGTTTGAGCCGCGCCTCAGGGATGTTCGTGTGGAGCAACAACCGGAACTGCGCCCGGGGGCGCTGCGCTTTGAAATCACCGCAAGCTTTGAGTTGCCTGATGCCGGTGAGACCCCGTTCAGGGTTCAGACGGTGATGGCACGCCTGGATCACTTCTCCGTGGAGCGGGCCTAGGAAATAGATATGCCACGCAACGCCTACTATCTTGATGAACTTGAGTACCTGCGCGATATGCGCCAGCGCGCGGCGCGTGAGCATTGGGACATAGCGGGGTTTTTGGCCAAGGACGCCAGCGACCCGGACGTTGAACGCTTGTTCGAGGGGTTCGCGTTCCTGACCGGACGCCTGCGTGAGAAACTCGACGATGAGTTCCCTGAGATTATTCAGAGCCTGCTTGGCCTGTGGTGGCCGCACTATCTGCGGCCAGTGCCAGCGATGTCTGTTCTTGAATTCACGCCGGTACCAAATGCGTTTTCCGAGACCCGGGTGGTTCCTGCGGGCACCGAAGTGCAGTCGATTCCTGTGGACGGCTCTCGTTGCCTTTTCCGCACCAGCAGGTCGGTGGCTTTGCATCCACTGGGTCTTGAAGATTTGGTCGTGCGTGAGCATCGGTCACATGCCGCACTCGAGTTGTCATTCTCTGTGTGGCCGAACGCAGGGTTTGCCGATACCGAGGACGGGCTTCGGTTTTACCTAAATGATCAACTTGATCGGGCGGCGGACCTATATCGATTTTTGCTGCACCACACCCGCGATGTGCAGGCGGTATGCCTGTCCGGCGGGCAGCCGGTCGCACGTGTTGAATTGTCCTCAAAGGCCTTCTCGGCGCCGCAGCGTGTTGAGGGCGAAGAGCTGCTTCCGGAGACCGGCTCAGTTGCGAGCGGTTATCTCGGCTTGCAGGAGTATTTTTGTTTTCCTGAGCATCAGTTGTTTGTTGATCTCAACGGTTTTGGGCGTATTGCCTCGGCGCTTGGTGAACACGGTGCGGATCAGCTTGTACTAACTATCAACTTCGATCGGCATCTGGATTTTTCAGGGATTCGCGAAGCGCAGGCTCTGCGGATTAATTGTGTGCCCATTGTGAATCTGTTTGAAGGCACGGCGCGGCCGATTCCGCTGGAGGCCTCGCACAGCGAGTATCCATTGGTGGTGGAGCGTGCCAAAGGGATGCATTGTGAGCTGTATGCGGTAGATGCCTGTGCTGGGTATGTGGCGGGTGAGCGCGAGAAGAAAGTATTTCATCGATTCGAATCATTCGAGCATCAATCTGATCCGACTGATCGTGACTACTACCGCTTGAGATTCGCTCAAGCGCCGCAGGGCGGCTTGGGCAACGCTTACGTCTCCTTCGTTGTGCACAGCGAGCCCACAGCACGCCGCGAGCAAACGGTATCGGTTGATCTGACATGTAGTAACGGAAATCTGCCGCACGCGTTAGATCCTGGTGACATCCGTGTAAGCACTTCAACCTCACCCGAGTTTGCGACGTTCAAGAACCTAATTCGCCCAAGCCGTCACCTTGAGCCGCCGCTGGGCGAGCACACATTGTGGCAACTGGTGGCCAATATGTCTGCCAATTACACCACGTTGCTAAATACAGATACGTTGCGAACCGTATTGAACACCTACGATTTCAAAGGGAAAGTCGATGCGCCCGCCGGGCGTCGCACAGCAAAACAACTTGGGAGTCTGCGGGTGATCAGTAGCGCTCCGGCCAATCGCCTGTACCGAGGATTGCCCATCCGCGGTGTGTCGACGCGCTTGTCGGTGTCGCGGACGGATTTTAGAAGCCTTGGGGCGGTGTATGCGTTTGGGTGCGTTTTGGACGAGTTCTTGGGCTCGTTCGCGGGCCTTAATTCCTTTCATCAACTTAGTTTGGTTGATCGCGATAGCGATGAGGTATTCAAGTGGTTACCGAGGTCAGGCAACCGACCGATAATGTAATTGCGCAACTAATGGCGCGGCCTTATCGCTTTGATTTTTTCCAGGCGATCCACCTGCTTGAGCAGCATCTTAGCCAGGTGCCTGACTGGCGGGGCGAGCCCAGTACCCTTGATGAGTTACTTCAAATCCGACCCAGTACATCGCTGGCCTTTCCGAGCAGCGATCTGGATGCGCTGGAGGTGTTGCCACCGCTGGATGTTGATGACGAGCGAGAACGCTATCGCTTGACCGTCAATTTTTTCGGTTTGTACGGTGTGGATTCACCCCTACCGGATTTTTACTCCGAACGATTTCTTCATGATGAAGACCAGGAGAGTCCGCAACGCCACTTTGTGGATGTATTTCATCATCGACTGTACGCGTTGCTCTACCGTTGTTGGAAAAAGTATCGATACTACATGGAGTATCAGGCGGATGGCCGGGATGTGTTCTCTCGGCGCGCGTTGGCGCTGATCGGCCTACCTGGCGACAACGCCGCCGATTTGCCGTTCGCCCCAACGCGGCTGTTGACGCTGCTGGGGGGGCTCTCGCGTCAGGAGTGCTCCGCGCCAATGCTTCGAAAAATCCTTTGCTCGATGTTGCGCCTGGATGTGCGTATCGAACAGTTCGTGCTGGGGCATATGGATATCCCCGAAGATCAGCAGTGCCGGTTGGGCCGACGCGCCAGTACCCTCGGCCGCGATCTAAGCTTGGGAAGTACAGTGGCCGATCGCGGCGCGGGTTTGCGCCTGCACATACGCGATCTTACGCGCCGACAGTTTGAATCGTTGCAGGCTGGGGGTGAGCGTCGACGGATGCTTGCCAGCCTAATGGAAAGAGTGCTATCGCGTCCGCTGGATTACGAACTGCAACTTCGCTTGAGGCATGCCGATGAACAGAGCACCTTACTTGGAGGGGCGGGTGCCGGACAACTTGGTAGGGATAGTTGGTTGGCATCGCGCGCGGGTACGGTGGGCGCTAGGTTCGCAGGAGAATATCGATGGTAAATGTTGCGTTAAAGCCTTTGATCCGGCGACTTAGCCCGTATTGCCGACGTGCTTTGGGGGACGCGGCTGAGGCTTGCATCGAGCGTGGTAACTACGAGATTGCCGTCGAGCACCTGTTTGCCGCGTTCCTAAACGAACCCAATCATGACGTGCATACGATATTGCGCCATTTCGATGTGGATGCTGATCGGGTGTTGGCGGGCGTACACCGGCAGTTGGAGCAGGGCAAGACAGGCCACGGTGAGCGTCCGGTTTACTCCGCGTTGTTGATTGACTGGTTCCAGGAGGCGTGGCTTCTGGGGTCTATTGAGTTTGAGCACAAAGAGGTATGCTCCGGCGTGCTGTTGTTGTCGCTACTGATAAATCGCCAGTTATGCGCACAGCTGGATGCTGCCGATGAGCTTGCTGCAATCTCCCATGAACGGTTGCGCAAATCGCTGCCGGAGCTCCTTGAGGCTAGCGCCGAACCAAGAGCAGCAAGCGCTGGCACCGTAGATGGGCCCGGCAGTACGCTCGGCGATGATGGGCCGCTGGCACTGTATGCACAGGACCTAACGGCCAACGCACGCGCCGGCGAGATCGATCCCATTTTTTGCCGCGATGAAGAAATTCGCCAACTTATCGACGTGCTTGGGCGGCGCCGAAAGAACAATCCACTTGCAGTGGGTGAAGCGGGTGTGGGCAAGACGGCTCTCGTTGAAGGACTTGCCCTGCGTATCGCTGCCGGCGAAGTGCCCGATAGCATGAAAGAGGTTAGTTTGCTGGCGTTGGACCTGCAGGCAATGCAGGCGGGGGCTAGTGTACGTGGCGAGTTCGAAAAGCGTTTGAAGTCAGTGATCCAGGCGGTAAAGGCATCCGAAAAACCGATCGTTCTATTTATCGATGAAGTGCATACGTTGATTGGTGCCGGTGGCGCGGCTGGTACCGGTGACGCGGCGAATATCCTCAAGCCTGCCTTGGCACGCGGTGAGTTACGTACGATTGCTGCGACCACCTGGTCGGAGTACAAAAAATATATAGAAAAGGACGCGGCGCTTGCTCGGCGGTTTCATCCGATCAAGCTGGCGGAGCCCACGCCGGAGCAAGCCACGATTATCATGCGTGGGCTGCGTAAGGTGTATGAGAAAGCGCACGGTGTGTATGTGCGCGATGATGCCATTGTTGCTGCGGCCGAAATGTCCGCTCGATACATTTCTGGGCGCCTGCTGCCTGATAAATCGGTCGATGTGCTTGATACTGCCAGTGCCAGAGTTAAGCTCAGCCAGAGCACCAAGCCCGCTGCGCTCGAAAGCCTAGAGTCCCAAATGCGGATTCTGGAACGTGAGCGACAGGCGATACAGCGTGATATCGACACGGGCGTGAGTCAGGCGCACGCGCGGGTGAGTGAGTTGGTGCTGGAAATGGAATCGACCGACCAGGCGCGTGCCGCCGTTGAGATACGTTGGCACGAGGAGAAAACCCTCGCGAGCCGCGTGTTGGAACTGCGTGCGCAGTTGGCCGCGCAGGACCAAGAAGACCCGAGCAGCCCGGGCTCGCGTGAAGAACTCGCCGGCGTATGCGAGCGCCTCGCGGAGCTTCAACAGGGCGACCCGCTGGTGGCGCATGAAGCCAGCCCGGATACCGTCGCGCAGGTGATATCGGATTGGACTGGCATCCCGCTCGGTAAAATGGTGCGCGATCAGGCCAGTAGTGTGCTTGATTTCTCTGAGGGTCTCCAGGCTCGCATAAAAGGTCAAGATCACGCGATTGCCGTACTTGATCAGCGCATTCGCGCATCCAAAGCGGGGATGGCCAATCCCGATGCACCAATCGGCGTGTTCCTGTTGGTGGGGCCGAGTGGTGTGGGTAAGACCGAGACTGCGCTGGGTGTGGCGGACCTTATGTTTGGCGGTGAACGGTTCATGACCACGGTCAATATGTCGGAATTTATGGAAAAGCATTCGGTGTCCCGACTCATCGGCTCGCCGCCTGGTTATGTCGATTCTGATAAAGGCGGGATGCTGACCGAGGCAGTACGCCAGCGCCCGTACTCCGTCGTCCTGCTGGATGAGGTGGAAAAAGCGCATCCTGATGTCATGAATCTGTTTTATCAGTTGTTCGACAAAGGTGAGTTAGCAGACGGGCAGAGCCTGACGGTGAATTTCCGCAACACGATCGTGTTTTTGACCAGCAATCTGGCCTCTGAGCAGATCTTGCAGCACTGGCAAGATAACAAGAATGTAGATCCGGTTGAGTTATCGCGGCAGATTCGCCCGAGCCTGTCCAGTCACTTCAAACCGGCGTTGCTGGCGCGTATGAACATCGTGCCGTATCTGCCACTTGCGGATGAGGTGTTGAGGGAGATCGTCGATCTGAAGTTGGGCAAGCTAATTAGACGCCTGGGTCACGCGCAGCGCATAGAGCTGGTGTTTCACGAAAAAGTTGCTGACCAGATTGTTGCACGGTGTCAAGAGGTGGAGACCGGCGCACGAAATATCGATTACGTTATTAACGAGACACTGGTGCCCGATATTTCCACCGAAGTGCTGGGTAAACTCGGCACCGATCCAGCGCCAGAGCGACTGGAAGTATCACTCGGTGACGATGGTGCGTTCCGGTACAGTTTCGTGTGAGTGAGTGATGAGTGTTCGTCAATGAAAAAGTCGTTTGCCGCATCGAACGGCGCCCAGGAGCGCTTGTTACAGATCATGACGGCAATCTCGACCGAGAAAGATCTTGATCGTCTGTTGAGCTTGATTTTGCGTGCCGCGCGCAGGCTGACTGATGCCGAGTCGGGGCGGCTGTACATTCTTGATCCAAGTGGTCGTCGACTCATCGGCCAGGTGATTGAGAACGATGTTACCGAAACGAGCTTGGGTGATTTCCAGCCCATCGAGTTGTATGCGGGCGGTCGTCCAAATTCGCGCAATGTCGAAGCGTACTGTGCCTTCTCAGGCACGCCGGTGCGCGTAGACGATGTGCAGGCGTCGGGCGCGTTCAATTTCAGCGAGCGCCTTCGAGCCGATCAGCAATCCGGTTACTTTACGCAGTCGCTGTTGCTTGCGCCGCTGAATCGGCCGCAGGAATTTACCGTGGGTGTTCTTGAGTTGTGCAACGCTAGAGACCCCGTTAGTCGGGAGAAGATTGCGTTCCGACCAGAACAGGAAGAGCTGGTGCACGCTTTTGCCTCACAGGCCGCCGTATCAATCAACAACGCGCGCCTGCTTGAGGAGAATCATCGCCTGATCGCCGTCCTCAACGAGTCGAACCGCGACCTGGAGCAGGAGAACCAGCGTCTTCGAAGCCGTGTTTATGGCCGGTGCGACTTCTCTGACATTATTGGCAGCTCCAAGCCAATGCAACGCCTGTTCGAGCTTATCGAGAAAGTGGCCGATACCGACCTCACGGTACTGGTGCGGGGCGAGACCGGGGTCGGCAAGGAATTGGTTGCTCAGGCCCTGCACAACAATGGGCGGCGAAAGGCGGGGCGCTTTGTGCCACAAAACTGCGCAGCGGTGCCGGAGCAACTGCTTGAGAGTGAGTTGTTTGGGTACCGCAAAGGTGCTTTTACCGGCGCAACAGAGGATCGTCAGGGCCTGTTTGAAGCGGCGAATGGCGGCACGCTGTTTCTAGATGAAATCGGCGATCTGCCTATGGGCTTGCAAGCGAAGTTGTTACGCGCGTTGCAAGAAGGCGAGATTCGCCCGCTTGGGAGTACCGAAAGCCGCAAAGTGGATGTGCGAGTGCTGGCGGCATCGCACCACGACCTGCGCCAGCGGGTTGAGGAGGGTAAGTTTCGACAGGATTTATTCTATCGTTTGCAGGTCTTCCCAATTTTGGTGCCAGCGTTGCGCGAGCGCCGCGACGATCTGCCGGCATTAATAAGTCACTTTACCGAAGGTTTCGCCGCTGTTCATGGAAAAAAAATCCAAGGAGTCACGCCAATGGCACTGGATGTGCTAATGCAACACGACTTTCCTGGTAACGTGCGCGAGCTGCGCAACATGTTGGAGCGCGCAGTGGTCCTTGTTGAAGATGGCAACAGTATTTCCGAGCGTGAATTGCCGGGCGAACTGGTGGGTGAGCCTTGGACGCAATTCAAGGCGGTTGCCCGAGAGAACGCGGAGACTGTCACGCTAAAAGACGCGCTCGATGCGTATGAGAGTAAGGTTATCTCTCAGCGCCTCGCTCACCTGAACGGCAACCGGACCAGAACGGCAGAGTCGCTCGGTATTTCGAGGCGCTCCCTACAACTTAAGATGAGCAAGTTCGAACTGGCTGAAGGAGAGTAAGTTCTGCCGAAGATGTGTCCGGCCAGAACGCCCGGTGGGTGATGGGCTGTCTGGCGCGGCGTTCACGTATTAGGGTGGGTTCGAAGTGGCCCGGGCAACACGGAGCAATGCGATGTGGTTAATCAGACGGTTCGTTGTTTTAGTTCTGGCGCTTGGAAGTGCCGGCGAGGTGCTTGCCGGGCAGCTTACGCTGATCGATCAGACGCGTTTTGTCTCCACGCTCGCGGAAGTCTGTAGCGAGCCTTCAGTCGGCGACTCCGCCGAGGCAACCGATTTTGAGGTCTTTCGCGAGCTGGTGCGGGCGCACAACAATTGCATCGACGGCACGGCCTGGGGCTTTGCGAGTCAAACATCGGCGCTCGGGGACAGTGTGCTCGTTGCCCGTGGGGAGAGTATCGCGCAGACGGTGCGTGAGAACTTCAATTTCATTCTGAGTATTGCCCGTTCCGACTATGCTGTCGAGTTCAGTCTGGACGAGAGCACTGTCGTGGGCGTGGTGGGCTTGATATCCGCCGCTGCGGCAGCGGATGTGTTCGCATCGTTCCAGGCGGGTGTGACGGTCAAGCTCGTGTCAGGGGCTGATGTGCTGTTCGAGCAAACCCTGTTCGCGGCGCTGAATGAGCCACCGGTGCAGAGCAATGTGCTCGATGCCATCGTGCTGCCGGCGGGCACGTATCAGTTCAGCGTCATGGCAAACGCGACGGTGACGGATGCGATTCCCGCCAGCGGGCGTTTTGAGGCGAGCTACGAGCTCGTGCTGCGCGCCCTAAACTGACCTTTTGCACTATTCGCCGGAGAAAACGGCGATTGGCGATGTCAAACGCCTGAGAGGGAGACATCGCTGGGAGTAGTGATGGAACAAGGGCTGTGCGAGCGTATCAGCGCGTTGGAAGAGGGGTTTTGCGTCGGGGCGTGGACAGCGCTTCCGCATAGCAACAACCTGTTTTGCCAGACACTTGTCGATCACCCGGTTGGCAGGGCCGTCGGTGAGCAGGCGCACGCAGGTAACCCCGAGCCGGTCCACGTGAATTCCAAAGCCATGCAGGTGTTGGTCCTGCTAGCGGCCCATGCGGGTGAATTCGTCTCCAAAGACCAGTTGCTGGCGACGGTGTGGGCGAATCGAGTGGTCACCGAGGACGTGTTGACTGGCGCAGTGCGTACCTTGCGAAAAGCGATGCGAGACGACGCACGCAATCCGCACCTGATCGAAACACGTAAGGGCGCTGGATATCGCGTGATCGCCGACGTGCACCTCGCATCGCCAGCGGCGCCCGTATCCGCTGCTCGGACGTGGGGGCTGGGTGTCAGACACGCCCTCGTGAGTGGTGTGGTGCTACTTGGCGCAGCGCTGATGTATGTGCGATTTGTACCCGATTCCCAGCAACCCACGGTTGCGGTCCTGCCGTTCTCCAGCATGTCGGTTGATCGTGGTGATGAGTTTGTTGCCGGTGCGATTACTGATGGGCTAATCATGACCTTGGCGCAACAAAGCGGCCTGCGTGTTATCTCGCGTACCTCAACGCTGCCCTATGCGAGCACCGACAAGTCATTGCCCGCCATCGCTAAAGCGTTAGGGGCTGAGTATCTGGTTGAAGGGTCGGTTCTGGCCGACGGCGCCCGCGTACGCATTACCGCTCAGCTCATTCATGCGAGCGACGATATCCACGTGTGGGCATCACGTTACGATCGCCCGTTCAACGATGTACTGAAGGTCCAGAGTGAGGTGGCTGATCAGATTGCACGCCGGATCGTGCATGCGGTGGCAGTCCCAGCGCCGCCCCCCGTCAGTCACCTCTCCGGCGATGCGTTGGAGCGCTATCTGCGTGCGCGGTACTGGTTGGCACTGGAGCAACCGGCGTCGACTGAGCAGGCGTTGGTGATCTTCCGGCAACTCAGCGAGCAATACCCGAGCGACCCAGGACCGCATCTGGGTAAAGCGCAGGCACAGTTGCAGTTGTTCAAACAATACCGACGCGCGCCACAGGTATTACGCAGTGCCGAGGCGTCGGTGCGCTTGTCGCTGAAGCTTGATGCAAGCAGCTCCGTCGCCTACGGCTGTCTGGCGCAGGTGGTTTTCTACGATCGCTGGGATTTTACGGCTGCGGAGGGCTATTACCAAGAGGCCATCGAACTAAACCCCAACGACACCGTCGCCCGACGCCGCTACGCCTGGCTGCTGGTCGCGCGTGAACGCTTTGACGAAGCACTGGTGCAGATCGGCGAAGTCAAACGCCTGGACCCGCATTATTACGCCAGTACCGATGGTGCAATGTTGTTGATGTTCGCCGGTGAGTTCCAGGCCGCCGTCCGGGAGCTGGAGCGGGTTGCGGCCGCGCAACCGGACTTAGCGCGCACGCAACGTGTGCTATCACTGGCGTATTGGGGTTTGCGCGAGTACGACAAGTCAGCCACGGCACTGGTGGCCACGCATCGTCTGTCCGACATATCGGCAGATGCCGAAGCGGCCGATGAGCTGGCAACTGTGCTCGAAACCGATGGTCGCGCCGGCGTCTTCCGATATCTGCTAAAGGCGAAGGCCTTCACCTCACCGGTGGCCAGGGCCGGGCTGTACGCGCAACTTGGCGATCAGGACGCTGCCCTGAGCTGGCTCGAACAGGCCGTCTCAAGCCGCGATCCGCAAGTGCCCTTCCTCGCCGCCCGGCCGGAGTTCTTCGCCCTGCATGAAGACCCGCGCTTCCAGGCGCTGGTGGCGCGTATCGACGACGCCCCTCGGCGCTGACCCTCGGGCGACGGCGCCGTCTCGATCCGCTCTGGCTGCGAGTCGGCTTGCACCCGATTAGTTAGCCCGCCGTGTCGCGTGCCTAGCGTGATCGTGCCGCTGGCGAGTCGCGCTCACGAAATCTCAGGTTATCTCAGGCAGTGCCTCAGGACGCCACCAGCCATCCAGCGTTAGCGTGCGCGATGCAAATCCGCAAAATCACAACGACGGCTTGCCCGTCAACTAAGAGGTATCTGCTATGCGTACGAGAACTTTCACTACCATCGGCGTTGGCTTGTCCATCACCGCTTTGTTTGCCGTGGCGACCGGCGCGCAGGCATCCGATGTCACCGAACTGGGTGCACCGGCTGTTGACCGGGTTAGCGCCAGGGTGTTCGGCAGTTACGACATCGCTGAGACCAGCGCTGCCATCTTCCTGAATGCCGTACAGCGGTCCGGCGCCTCGGCGCGCGGTACCTTCCGTCATACCCTGGTGTTCGAGGGCTTGCTTATCGACTTCATCGGCGATGTGAGTTGTCTGGCGGTAGACACTGAGGAAGGTCGGGCATGGGTAGGTGGCATCGTCACCAGCAACAACTCTGATCATCCCGATTTTATCCTCGAGCGCAACCAACCGGGTAAGGACATCTGGTTTCGTGTGTTGGATACGGGTCCCGGCTCGCCTGATGTTGATCGCACCACCTTCCTCGGGTTTGAGGGTGATGGGGACATCATTACCTCCGATGAGTACTGCCAGGAGCAGATTTGGCCGGGGCCGCCCGACGATGAGCCCAACGCCCGCACTAATCCAATGCTGGAAGGCCGCATCACCGTTCGGTCGAGCAGCTAACGCTCGCACGCCTGCGCGCTGCCCTTCACAGGGCAGCGCGCGACACGTCATACGTCAAACCCTCAAGAGAGCTTGTTTGAGATCAACCGGTTAAGGCTATATGAACGCGTGACCACTCGAGGATAGACTCCTTCCCTTCGTCAAATCAGCTAAGGTTCCTTCACCAGCTGGCGGGCTGCGGCCAAACCCCTCTCAAGTCCGTTGCCGCCACCAAGCGCGAATACCCGAACAAACCAAGCCATGTTTAAGTTGCGAGTTTTATGCATTTGGCGTCACTTACATTGTGAGAGCTTAATCGATTGACGGGCGCGCACTGCGTTTGTAGCGCCCGTGTTGACTTGTTGCTGTTAGCTTCGAGGTCGCAACGCCAAGTGCTCACTGTCCTTGCCAGAACCACTTGCGCGATGCCCATGAGATTTTTTGGGGGCACCGTATGCTAGGTGACGCAAGCGCAGGGCAGATACCGGAATCCTGCTTCACGAAGGGGCAAATTAAGAACGTGCAGCACACTACATACAACCTAGATCTCGGTCTCCAAGACATCTTGGCCATCTTGTTTCGACGAAAGAAGAGGTGCCCTAGGTGCGACATCCGAGTAGTACGGAAAACTCAGCGAATTGACTTGGGCGAAGGTTGGGAGACTGATCGCGAAGGATCGTACTTTGATATACGCTGGTCAAATAGATACACGTTAAAAGTCAATTACGTTTGTGAGCATTGTGAACAATCTTTCCGCCCCCGGGAATTTTGGAAACGAAGCGCATGACTGTTGTTCACCCACAAACGGCAATACGTGCAGTTGTGATTGGCGACACTGCGAGGCCGGAACTTTACCAAAAGCGGGCGGTTAGTTTTATGAAGGGGGCTCAATGGCATCGATGATCGAGAAATTTCTCATCCGCTCTGTGGCGACCGGAATGTTCGTGCTCGTTGTTGGCTGCTCAACTAACGTGTCTCGGTTTCAGATGCCTGGCACGGATCTTTCGTTGGTGCGAACTCTTTACATTCGCCCATTTGACGGCGAGCGAGAACCGGCCGAACTTCGGTCGTTGATCGAAGCGAACCTAAATCAACGTGGTTTTCAAACTACGGCTAGTCTCGAATCGGCTATTGGTAAGGAAGGCGGTTTCATTTTCGACACCGCAACTGACTGGCACTGGGATCTAGCATGGTATTTACTTGAATTGCGTGTCGCGATATACGACCCCAAAGACAATACACTCATCGCGCAAGCCCAATCCCAACAAAGTTCACTGGCACGACAGAGTATCGAGGTGATCGTGGAAAGAGCGATGGCATCACTATTCAATAACACTGACGAGTTAAACGGAGAAGAATGAGATGAGTTTCAATCGGAATAAAAACATTGAACATGCGAGCGCTTGTTGGCAGCGTTACATCGCCGTATTCGCGCTATTCATGCTAAGTGCGTGCGGGACCGTTACCGCCATCGTCTCCGATGCAGAAGGTGTTGAGCACATTTCAGCAATCGGCATGGGTTGCAACAAACCGTACACGCTGACGAAAGATTGTTCGGGATTCTCTGGGGCTACTCGCTTAATCGAGATTTCAGATTTCCGGTTCAAGATCGCCGGTTCTGAAGATGGCACAATCGTCTTGATGATGGGCGCGAAGCCGACCTCTGACGCTTGGAAAGGTAAAAGCTCCGAAACTGCCAACATTGCGTATGAGTTAACCAAAAAGTTCCTGCTTGATAGCAAGATCGCTGTCACTTCGGTAGAGCCGGTTTCATCTGGCAGTATGCTCGCTGGTTATGTGATTACCACCGATGGAGATGCTTACGAAGTACTTAGACAAAATTCAGTTGAGAAGTAGCGGTGAGTAAAAGCCGCCAAAATGGAGCGGAATTCCGGCGTGCCTAAGCGCAATCAGCCCCGCCAGCGTCATGGAATGTCCGCGGTGATGTTTTCATGTCCAATTGGGGGGGGGAGGGGCGACATGACTACCTGCCTCAGGCTTCGCACGTAGTGAGAACCAGTCGATTGTAGGGATAGTTAGGTGGCGGGAAGTGCGAATCCTGCACCGTAAACGGCACTAATGACTTGAGCAACGTGCCGAACTTTACGGCGCTTATGTCGCCTTAGGGTTCGACGCTACGGTAAGCGTAGTCGTTGGACGAGTCATCAAAAACGCCACGGAGTACCTAGCTATGTCTATTGATTCTATCCATACACCCCCTAAGCTGAAATACAGATCAGGCTACAAAAACATATTGAGTGTCTTGTGCCTGCTTGCTGCTGCGACTGCGGTTGTTGGTATGAGCAAATACGAATGGCTGGGTTCATCGCAGACACGACTGGTCAACCAAGTGGTTGCGTCGGACGGAAGTTTGTGGGAGGCCTCTGACTCCCTTGATGAAATTGTGCGCTCCGAAGACAACGGTGAAAGCTGGAGCGTGGTATTCACATTGCCTCGTGGGGAAGTTGTCGATATCAGCATTAGGGCTGGAGGCGACGCTGTGGCTACCAACCACCTTGGCGCAATCTGGCAATCAACCGACAATGGTGTCACTTGGCGTCAGACCAACGAAGGTGCTCGACGCAAAATTAACGCGGTCGCCTGGGCTGATTCGACAACCGCCGTGGCGGTGGGGCCGGGGGGGCTGATTTTGCGCACGGCAGATGGAGGCACCGCCTGGCAGAGAATTGACTCCGGCGTCAAAGAGGATCTTTACGGCGCGAGCTTCGCAACCCCACATCAAGTCTGGGTGAGCGGGGCCAAAGGACGGTTGCTGTGCAGCGAGAACGCTGGTCATAGTTGGCGCCCGATCGCCTCAGGCACTGCAAGCACGTTGAGTCACATCGCATTCCTCAACGAGCAACACGGGTTGGCTGTTGGCGCGGATGGCGTCATTACAAGAACCAGAAACGCTGGGTTGCGCTGGCACGAAGATGAATCGAAATTCGATGGTCCCATCGATGTTGCAAGGATTCGAGTGACTGGAGAACACATGAGTTTGTTAGCGACTGATGGACAACGCTTTGTTAGTCGTAACGGTGGCGAGCTTTGGGTGCAGGTACCAGATGAACTGTCAGGTAAGATGTTGGCATCGGTCACTACGCAATCCGCTTATCATCCCTCAGGGACATCACGGGCAAGGCGTGTAACGACGGGCGTTACCCGTGGTTACACACGGTCAAGCAAACGAAAACTGCCGCTGCCGTAGAGCACGTAGTTGCACCAGTCGCGATATCCTTGTGTGTACAAATGGCGACGGCCAAGCTGAACCGCGTCACGCAGGTTTTTGTTGTTCAAAAGTTCCTCATACAAGGTTTTAGAAAACTCAAGTCCTGCGTTGTCGTCAACAAGCCAGGTGGTACTAATGTATGACTCAAGCCCGTTAACCAACCAGTGCCCAGCGAATGTGCTGCCGGAAGTGTCTTGCCACGAACGCATTTTGGCACCCTGGCAGGCATTGAAGATCGCCACAATAGGCAGCCTGGCTAAATTTGCGAGGTCTTCTGGACACAGCCACTCCTTATGTGCCAGTTCAACCCCGCTCGCGCCGTCTCCGGGCTCATCGAAAAAGCCGTGCCCACAGTAGTGGAGTATGTCTATTGCCGGTAGCGCCTTGAGCACCGCCGCGATGGTGGCCTCATCCCGGCGCAGCAGTGTGCAGTTCACATGCGAGAAGCCTTTGAGAAACGCGGACACTTCATGCCCTTCCTTATCAGCTCCATCCAAATCACCGCCCGGATCAGCGATCACTAATACGTTTAACTTGGTACCCGTCGGGCGACGCACAAACATAGCATCCGGGGTCTCTGAGGAAACGGTTAGGCGGCGGGTCACCGATGTGATGGGTTTGCCATCGTAGCTGAGAAGTTCGAATGGAATTCTGGATGCACGAACGTTGTGGGTGATTCGCACTTCGGTATCACCAATATGCGCGAGCAAGCGCGCGCATCGTGCGCCAAACAAGGCAGATGCTAGCTGCTCGCCGCGCCACAACGCCACCTTCGTCCGTGGAGTGTCTTGCAAGCATTCGTCGGTGTCTTGTTCGGCGCCAAGGCCCCGGGCTGCATGATCCACCAGTTGCGGTGTGACCGACAACGTTTGATGTGCCACTATCGCTGTGCCATCTGGTGGTGAGACGGTGATGTTCAGCGTTTTGTCATCATCGCTTAGGGTTACATGAACGCCGAGGCACTGTGGTGGTTGACGGCGCGCGTACGCCAAACCCATTGCGTCCACCGTAGATAGCGCGACGAGTTTATTACTCTCCAAGTGGGCGCGGATAAGTTCAAAACGACGTGGCTCGATTTCATGCAATACCAACGTGGTGGTGTGGGGAAGATGCTCAGTAAACGTCTCCACCATGGTCCGAAGTAATTCCTCGAATTCCTTCTCGTGACTCGGTGCATCACCCAACAGGGAGGCGCCGTACAACACCACCCCCAGGCGTGAGAAGCCCAACCGGCGTGCGTGCAAACAGGCATTCTTGACGCCCGGTCTGATATCAAAGGGAACGCCTGCATTGGATGTCACCCCGTGAATTTTGGCCAGGTGCACGAAATCCGCTGCTAGCGTTTCGCCCCGGACCTCGATAACAGGGACATCATCTATGACGGCCCGCTGCAGCCGATCGCTCACCAGCTCGTTGATGTCTGCGGCCGCACCGCCGATTGGCACGCCGTGCGCAACGGCTACCGATACGGCACTTAGGGCGCTACTGTTCAGAACACTTCCGCGCACCAGTTCAATCTTCAACCGGCGGTCGTCGGTATTTTTCTCAGCAAAGACAGTGCACAAGCCGCGGAACACCAGGCTGGCGACCGTAAGCGGATCGCGCGTCGTCAATAACGTTAAGTTGTCCGCAATGCTCAATCCGTTGCGGCGCTTTGCTGTGTCCTCATCGCTCAACAGTGCTCGCCCTTGCATGCGAATCTGCTCGGCTAATGCATCAGATGATAGAGGTAGCCCGACCAAGTCGTGATACGGGCTCTTGTCAATCGAATTAATTAGCTCGAGAAACCCAGGCAGACGTAACCAGGTATCGTCGCTCAGGTTCTTCGGGAAGTACTGTTCATCTCTGTCCAGCATCAGCTGCGCAACCATTCCTGCCGCACCGCCGAACCCACCCACTACATACACGGGTTTTTCGGCCATCAGCATGCGCCAGGCCTCTTCCACCACGCCAGGATACCGGCCGATATATCCGCGCTTGGGATCGTCAAGACGGGGGCGATCTGCACCGCCGAACACCACGCTTGCATCTAGCTGTTTGCACATAAATCGGCGCAAGTCCGAGTAGTACAAGCCGGCGGGTATTGTGTCGTTTTTCTCGGGCGGCGGAACGTTACGCTCTGCATTCGCGATCGCCGCCATATGCTGCACATCCAGGTACGGATGCCAACTGTCATCCACCGGTGGCTCGCGTGCCGACAAGAAGCTGAGCAAACGCGCGCCTTGATTACCACTGCGCGCGTACGTGTCTGCCAACTCGGCCAATAAGGCCGTATAACTCGCTTGCTTCAACATACCGCCATAGGCAATCTGGGCACCCGCGGATAATAATGTTCGCGTAACTTGAACAACCACATCCTGAAACTGGCAGCCGGCGACGGCTCTTGCCGATTCGCGCATACCGGCGCTGGAGATTGACATGCCAACTTTGCGCCCGTCTAAAGGGGTTTGTGCAGATTCGCCTTGCGATAGTTTCTCCGATTCTCTTTTGAGGTACCCATAGGCGGTGGTGGGGGTGAGCAAATGCAACCGCCGGTGGGCTTGTGACAACACGCGACGCTCGGCGATGGACAGCGGAGGATCTGGATACATGAGTAACTTGGAGCGCGGCTGGTTCGCAATCACAAAATCCAGCACCTCTGGAGGCCGATTCAGAAACCGCGGCTTTGGCGCCTGAAGTGCTTTGAGCGCGCGCTCGGCTTCAAGCCTGAAAAGTCTTGCCTTGATCCACTGAATGGTCGCGTACAAGGCGATGGCATCGGGGTTGTCTCGCCACACGATGCCCGGCATGTTGCCCATAATGCTGGACTCGCGAGATTCACCTTTATGGGACGCCAAAACAGTCAAAATCGGATAACCAGCCCGTTTGGCAGCGAGCACTTGTTCAGTACATGTGTGGTTGCGGCTGAATGCGTCACCAACCACGGCGAGCAGCATTCGATTCCAACCCTCACCGTCCATCAGGGGATCTGGAGCGGTGGTAAGCGGCAGCAGATCGAAAACCGGTGCGGTAAAAGACTGTCGAATGAGTGCATGGTGGATCTTTAGCGCGGCGTTGCCGGTCGCCTCACTGTCAGCAGGCGCGTATGAAATGTGCAGCATCACCTGCGCCGCGTGCGGCCGAAGCGCGTCCGCGACCGTAGCCACCACTTTTTGCAAGGTATCGGACTGAGTTGCCTGATCAGTGTAGATATCGGCGACACTGAGCGACCTGGCCGCCTTGGCAGCGTATAACGCGCCGTTTAGGCGTAGCACGCACATCGTCGGTGTCGCTGGATGCCTGCGCCAATCGCGAATGCGACGGTCGACCTCAGTGCGAAGATCTAGCGATAAATCAGGACCAATCACAGGAAGCAGCACGATGTTGCGCGCTGCATCCAAGTTCACCTCGTCGGGCATCACCGGCGCGAGCACTGGGACGCCGGCACCGTGAGCAAGCGGATGCTCTGGCGAACGGGTGAGATGCGCGTAAAGATCCAGCGCTATCCGCTCGGCGTCGGGTTGATCCGCCTCGCTGAAAAATACCGTCTGCACGATCAACGGGGGTGACCCTAAGGCTACTGGCATTAAGTTGGGCACTTCCTCACCGCGTGCCGAATTCGATTCCTTATCGCGCGAAGTCATGCTCTGTCCCTTAGGCGGTACAAGGCGGGCAAATTCGCCGGGCTTGTTGCTTAATACCCTCTACCAGACACTCTTCCCCCGCTTCAATTCGTTGTCTATCCTCCACCACCGCCCAAATACTCATCACCTCAATGACCTTGGATAGGCTGGCGGCCAACTCGGCGTTGGTTGGCGGAATCTGATTGTCGCCGCCGCAAGACATCAGGTAGTGGCTCCACACTGATTGCTTTAACTTCCAATTGCGCACTCGTGCGTATCTTGATCTCCTCCGATGAATCGAAGGTCACTGATAGAAACTATCAGCCGGGCGCCGCCCGGACAACCGGGAATAAGTCTACTCGGGTAAAATCATCTCACCAAAGAAAGTCGCATCTTAACCATTCGGTACAATCGTGCGATGCCATGCCTGTGCATCGGGATTCATCCAACAAGACAGACGGCGATGGGTTAAGCGGTTTCGCTGAAGAGTTCTTTCAGGCTGCCGGACATGTCGCCCTGCCCGGCGGCGCGCCACAAACGCTGGCGTGCCCGATACAGCACTTTGCCGAATTGGGTGGGATTAAGTTGTAGATCGACGCCGACCTGACTTTCTTCCTCGCCACCGAAAAAACATCGATCCAACATTTGCCGGTCACGCTCGACGGTAAGGTGGTTCAGCAAGCCGTGGGTCAGCTCGGCCAGCTCGCGCGCGGCCGCGGTGCGCTGAGTATCCAGTTGTCCGCCAAGATTCTCCAACTCCTCGGGGCCCGACGGCACATCCCGCCGCCAGCGCTGACGCAACTCGCCGGCGGCCACCCGCCTAGCAACGCCACAAAGAAATCCGGCCAGCGCTTCGGGCACCCGCAATTGACCGTCGCGGATCTTCGTGAGCGCGATCACCCAACTGGTATTCAGCCAATCCTCGGCGTCCATCGGGTTGTTAGTGTAGCGCCGGATCACCGCCCGCATAGACGGTTCATAGCGCCTGCACATGTCTGCCTCGGCGATTGGGCATCCAGCCACAATGGATGCGACCATGTTGGCCCGTTCAGTCTGCTCATCGAGCACTGTTGTTGATTTGTTGTTCACGTAAACACTCCGCCCTGCACGAGATACCGTTGGGCCCGATACCCATCCGGGCGGGCTCAACTCAGTTGGCGGAGTGTGGCGAGTACTTACCTTGAAAGACTTTTAGGTTACTTGATTTTGGCCATTGAATTATCTTTAGATTATTTGAATCAATGACTTACGTTTGATGCGCCTATAGGGCGCCATTTTTAAGTTGCCCAGTGGATACAGGCGTTAGAGGCAGGATGGGCTCAAATGTGGCTGAAAATCAGGATCGTTTTCTATTGACCGGCGATCGAACCCTCGCGCTAACGCGCGGCGCAGGCTGCGGCAAACCTCGCCGGTATTGGCTTCCTCGGCCCACACAGCAGCTTCAATGTGATGGATATCCACATCATCCGGCGACAGCTTGTGCGCTTTGGCGATGTTCTCATGCGCGGCCTCGGAATTACCCAGTCGGGCCTGGAACAACCCCAACTGCGCGAGTGCATGCGTATCGGTGGGTTTGATGTTCACACGCTCCTGAGCCAGGCGAGCCGCCCTCTCGAGGCTGCTCACCACGGTGGCGGCGCGCGCCTCGACTAAGCGGCTGGCTTCGGCAAACAGGCCCCAGACCCAATAGTCTTCTTCGCCCAGTGCGATCCCCTGCTCGTACGCGTCGGCGGCAACCGAATACTCGCCATCGTAGTACGCGATAAGGCCGCGGCTGATCTGCGTAAACCCCATCGGTTCCAACTCAATAGACTTGTCCAGCGCCTGCTTCGCACGTTCAGTATCGTTCAATGCATAGTAGGCGCTGCCGATATTGGCCTGGGCGATGGCGCTGTCCGGCATCAGCTGCTCCATTAGCAGAAAGTTCTCCAGCGCTTCTTCATACTTTGATTGTTGGTACAGAAAATGGCCAAGCGCTGAGTACGATTCCCAATAACCGGGTTGCAGGTCGACCGCAGTACGCAGCGTGGTTTCGGCTTTATCCAATCGATCACTATCCGCGTACGTCTCCGCCAACTCGATCAGCACGTCTACGTTCTCCGGGTCTTGCGCCAAAACGGCCCTTAGTATCTCCTCGCTCTCGAACAGTTTGCCGGCTTCTCGGTATAACGTCCCGATTGATACTCTCGCCTCTTGCAGGCCAGGCTGCAGTGTGAGCGCGCGATTACAGCGCTTCTCAGCCGTCTCGTAGAGCGCGGTATCCCTCTTTACTATGTACAGTCTCAGGTTTGCTTCACACGAACCGGCGAGCGCCGCCGCGTAACGGGCGTCCTGTGCCAGTGCTTGGTCGAACATATCGATGGCTCGGCGCAGGTTGGATTCCTCATTCGTTCGCCTCAGGAATTCAACGCCAAAGTAATAAAGCCGGTTGGCCTCAGCGCTGGCGGTGGCCGGTTTGATAGTTTTGGTAGCCCGTCGGAACGGTTTCCCCGTCACTAACCAATCGGCAACAGCCACCGCGATCTCCGGCCCTAAGGTGTTGAGATCACCGGGGCTTGCGTGGAATTCACCGCTGGCCTTCAAAAGCCCCGTGTTGGCATCGGTCACCACCACGTGCACAGTAATACCATCGGGCTGTATGTTGATGGTGCCGTCCAGGATGTAGTCCGTATCGATGCGCTTGGCGAGTTCGAGCACGTCCAGCCGCTTGTTCAATTGAGGAAATGAAACCGCCGCCGAGATGACGTTAAAATGCTCCACGTCCTTTAGATACGTCAACACATCGCGGGCGAGCCCGCGCCCTGGGATATCGTCGTCCGGGTTGGCGATGTTCTCGAAAGGCACTGCAGCAATCGCCACGGGCGCGGTGGGCATCCGCTGGAACAGCAACACCGCCATGGCCAGTAACCCCGCGGCGAGCAGGCCCCAGGTCCGCCACCAGGCGGCGATCCGCGATTGACGAAAGTTCCCGAGAGAGCTGAACCCCAGCATCGGTGTTAGCAACCTGTCGACTGCGGCCTTTCTGTCTTTCAGCACGGTGTCCTTCCATTGTGCCGGATCGCCGCGCAAATCGACGATAGGCAACAACTTGTCCGCCGATGCATCTCTCAGTGGCTGTGGAATAAAGTCCCGGTCCTGCAGATCTCCCCAGTCATCGGGGTGGTTGCCCACCCGAGCCAAAAGCACGTGCTCTGGGTTAGAGTGTTTCAGGAATTCCTTCAGCTCCCACAAGATAAAATCCGACCGGCGGGCATCGGTTGACATGCATATAACAAGGTAGTCGCTCGACTTGAGCGGTGAGATGAGGTGCGACTTAACAATGCCTCCCGCTCCTACTTGTTCCTCATCGAGGAAGAATTTCTTTTTCCCTGCCCAACTACTCGGCTGCGCTCGATTGAGCCGCTCGATCAACCATCTTGCTGTATCGGAGTTGCTCTCGCGGTGGTAGCAGATAAACGCGAGGTACTCATCCGGTGGCTCACCGCGATCGCCAACGCCTGACGGTGCAGGGGCATCATGTGCAGATGAGTGAGCGTTCGCCTCCGGCTCCACCGTAGCGTCGAGTTCGAGCTGCACCGGGCACACCAACCGGTAGCCTTCGCCGTGAATAGTTTGAATGTAGAAGGGGCGCTCGGCCGTGTCGCCGAGAAGTTTTCGTAGTCGCGAGATCGCGTTGGGAATGGGAGTCTCGCCCACGTGATGCGGGCCCCACGCCGCCGCAATGATCTCTTCGGCGCTCACCACGTCCCCGGCATTCAAGGCAAAAAACCACAAAACCTTGATCAACTTGGGCTCTATTCCGACCGTTTTGTCGTTATCTATGTGGCGTAGCTCACGGGCCAGCGGATCCACTGTCCATTTACCGACGACGAAAGGCGTACTCGTCAGGTCCATTGGTGGTTATTCCTTTATGACCTTTGTCGGAAGTGTAACAAAGACTACAGATTTTGAAGCGCCTTTCGCATCGACCGACCGGCCAGCAGGTAGGGTCCCACTGTAGAGCGTAACTGAGTATCCAGCCAGTACTGTTGCGCCTCCTTAGAAGTTGATCTACTTTCAATCGATATAGCTGCGATAAACTAATCGCGAAAGGCACCTATGGACAAGGGAGGGTTTTCGAACCCCACACTCATTCACTTGTCGATAGTTAGAGGGAGAATTCTAATGGGTTCACAGAACAGCCAAGGTAACGGTACGGGCGGCGGCGGCAATAACGAGGACCAGACCAAAGGCGGTGGTCGGCCGCCGACGAAACGCCCAGGACGGCCAGAGGATCGCCCAAGACCGCCAGCCCGGCGGCCCAAAGCGACCGCGCCAAGAAAACCCGAGTAGGCTCGCTCTAACAGCCCTTAGCGGCGCGCCATCTTCAGGTGGCGCCGCCGCGTTTGTGCGGGCAGGCAGAGCGCCGTTGGTGCACCGAGCCAGAACTTGATTATTTCAACTCGGCTGGGTAAACCGCGGCGCCGTTTATGGCTGCCTATTGCTCATAAGCTCGTTGGCAATATTCTCCCCCACCGTTTCATAGGCGAAATCGTTCTCCACATGCCTGTAAGGGGTGTGCTCGGCGGTCCGTTCAACCGCAATTCGAGCTGTGCGCCCGCCAGGGCGGGTGACTAACCAAGCGGGCTTTTTCGGGTTCGCCTGCTCAAATAACCTAAGCTCATCTTCCACCCCCTGCATGCCACCGACAAAGATGCCGCCAATGCAATTGGAGATCATCTTATTGCGCATGCACGTTAGGCTGGCTTGGCGCCAAGCCGCTTGGTCCGGCTCGCCCAGATTTCTGAGTTTCTGGACCGCCGCTGTGTGCTCTCTGGCCGCCTGCGACCCCTCATCCAGAGGATACTCCCCAGGTGCCATGGGCTTGCTCAATGGCACGGGGTGTGCGATCGGCGGTTCGCAAATGGGTGTCCAATGAATATTTTGATAAAGATACTTATCAGCCTGGTGACTAAAAGGTTCCTGACCGGCAAAAAAAGCGGATTGATAGATCTCAACGGCCACTCCGCCCCGGCGACGTCGGGCGATGTCCGCCACGATCGGCGTAATCGCTGGATGGCCGCCGAACACCAGTACCAACTCTTCGTGTTTGAATACGTGGGGTACCAGGGCGCGGATCGCCCGCTCAACCTCGCCC
This sequence comes from uncultured Gammaproteobacteria bacterium, assembly GCA_965369325.1. Classification (GTDB taxonomy): domain Bacteria; phylum Pseudomonadota; class Gammaproteobacteria; order Steroidobacterales; family JBCBZW01; genus CBDUQI01. Next base: position 21,124 of record CBDUQI010000001.1, on the reverse strand, counting down.
GGTTGAGTGGGGAACCCAGCGTAAAGATCGTCCCAAGCGTCTGGCCGGCTCCGCAGCTCGGAGATGTTCGGTGGCGGTATGCTGGCCGACAGAAATACCCGGTGTTGCATTATACGACCTCCTTCAGGATGTCCGGAATGCTCGCAGCAGCGTCCTCCCGTGGGATTAGAAATAGCATGGAATCACCGGCCAGCGAGTCAAAGCGAGCACGCTCCGTGTCGGTAAGCGGAATCTCAGGCGCGTCGTATAGCAAAATTGCCGCGCTGCGGTTGTCCTGTTTTAGGGTCTCAAGCAGCTGCTGCACCATCACGTCCGAGGGCCGGCGGCATGAGTTCTTAATTAGTACAGTGAGTTTTTTTGTTTGCTTGTGTTGACCCGATGGGCCAATCTGACGGCTGTACTTTAAGTCCATCAGACTGGTGTCATGGCGAACAGTTTCCACGACAAGCCCAGGCGATGAGCGCAGTTGCTGTCTCACCAGGCCCTCGATGGTTCTGGCCAGTTGAACATTGCGAGTGTTGGCCAGTGCAATTTCTTGATCCAGCAACGCCACTATTTCATCAACACAACTTGCCGGGGCGGTTTGGCCGATGTGCAGCATCGGCTGTGTGCTGATGAATGGGATACGATTGCGAACCTGATCGCACTGACACACCACAATCGCCGTTCCACGTGTGTATGCCCACAGTAATTCTTTGTAGATCCACGTTGATTCGTAAGCGTTGGGTGTTTCGATGAACAACAGGGCCTGACTTGCGTTGCCGGACAGGTTCGAATCTATGTTCTCCTGAACCGGCTCGCCGAGTGGAATGTCATCCAGATCGACAAACGTCTTGTAGGACGCTGCAGATAGCGCGGTTTTCAGCGCCTTTACCTTTGATAGGCTCTCCGTGCGAAGGTAGCTGATAAAAACGGAACGATCGTTGGCCGCAACCTGCAACCCGAGTAGCTCGCGCACTCGTTGGCACAGGGCTGGTGGCACCGCCTTACCCGGCTGCCATTGCTCGGCGTTGTATCGATGCAATTCTTCGGGGGTCTGCTGGTAAAATGCTTCATATTCGGTCACCACGGGCACGACTTGAATGTTGATGCTACGCAGTTGCCTGATCGCCTCCAGTACCGCCGGGTCTTTCACCGCCTGGTCGCTGCCAAGAAAAACGCCAACGGCGTTGTCCGCGATTGACGCGGGCGGTGTGTTGCCGACTCTCACCGCGAACCCGGGGGGTATTTTGGCCTGATCAATTAGCGCTTGCGCGCGGTCTGATTCGGAATCCGTGCAGACGACGATCAACGTTGGGTGAACACAAAAGCCGGGCGATTCGTCGACCCCCGTAACAGGCGCATCAAAGCGAATGCCTTCGGCCGCCAAGTGATCGGTGATGAGCCCGATGGGCACCGCTTCGTGGATGCCCTGCGCCGGGTTGTCGTGCCCACTGCCCAAGTGTAGTCCAATGAGTTCCCAGTTTTCATCAAAACAAGGAGCACCGCGCGCGCTGTCCGGTGTGGTTACCTGGTAACGCAGTCGGTCCCCATCCAGGCTGAGCTGCGCCGGGCATTGGCTGAGCGCCGGCGCCTGCGCGCCTAAGCCCCCGTGTTGAAGCACGGTGGGAAAACAGCTGCCCGAGCGAGGCCTCGCCGTTGATGCGTTGGCGCGGCCTGTCGGTAGCTCGATCCATCCGCGTTCCTCGCCGACGGGCGCCGCAAGCCTCACCAACGCGTAGTGCAATTGCCTCGACATTGGCGTGCCAGCAGGCGGGTCTTGGTCATCACAGTACGCGTGCGCCAGCCAATCGTCGGCCAGTCCAACGGTCACCCGCGTAATGCTGCTTCCGGGCGCGCCGGCATCGAAAGTTATATGCACCTGCTCCGGGCGGGCGGCAGGTGTCGGTCCGGGTTGGGTCGGCAAAGGTGAAATTACGTCACTGCACGTTAGCAGGAGATTTGGGCCTACCAAAAAGCCGGTGCCGACCGTGGCGGGTCCGACCGCCTGAACCGTAATCGTGCCCACGCACCGAACGTGGCGGACCCATCCGTCGCGAAATGCGTTGATATCCGGGTAACGTGGGCTGGCGGGCCCTAGATCGGCAGCGAACACGAGCGCCTCCATCTGTCGATCACCCTATGCATGCCAGAGCCGTACGATACTTATGTCACCAAAGCGCACCGGTGCTACCTCGCCGATTGTGACTTGAACCAAACACGCCAATACGCATGCTGCCAACCAGTGTAGTGCGTGGGAGGTAGCGAATATCGCACCTAAGACGTTAGGCTGAAGACAGCCATCGGGCCAAAAGCCACCCGACGGCTGCTTTGTTGCACTCAGCCCTTCAGCTGATCGCCAATCGGTAGTTTGCGAATACGTTTGCCGGTCGCCGCAAATAACGCGTTCGCCAGCGCCGGTGCCAGCGTAGGTACGCCGGGTTCACCCACGCCGCTCGGCGCTTCACTCGATGGCACAATATGCACCTCAACGACAGGCATCTCGTTCATCCGCAGCGGTTGGTATGCATCGAAGTTACTCTGTTGCACCTCGCCGTCCACTAGGGTGATTTCCTCACGCAACGCCGCCGACAGCGCATAGGCGATGCCACCTTCCATCTGCGCCTTCACCACGTCTGGGTTGACGGCGATGCCGCAGTCCACCGCGCATACCACGCGGTCAACACTAAAGTTGCCGTCAGTCTGGGTGCTCACCTCCACCACCTGGGCGACAAAACTGCCAAACGACTCATGCACCGCAATGCCTGCGCCCTTGCCGGGGCCCAGGTCGCGGCCCCATCCCGCCGCTTTGGCCGCCGTCTCCAACACACCGGTGTGGCGTGGATGCGAGGCCAGCAGTTCGCCTCTTAACTCATACGGGTCACGCCCGGCGGCGTGTGCCACCTCGTCGAAAAACACTTCGGTGATGTATGCATTTTGTGTATGCCCGACGGAGCGCCACCACAGGGTGGGCACGTCTACGATGGGGCTGTGCAGCTCCACCATCATGTTGTCGATCGCGTACGGGAGGTTGGCCGTGCCCTCCAACGAGGAGCCGTCAATGCCATTCTGAATAGCCATCTCAAACGGGGTCGCGCGCAGAAAGCTCTGAACCACTGCGCGATGCGACCAGCCTGTCACCTTGCCATCACTGTTTAGCCCGCCGCGCATCACGTGGTAGCTCATCGGGCGGTAGCGCCCTCCGCGCATGTCATCTTCACGCGACCACTGCAGTTTTACCGGCGAGGTGCCGTTGATCGCCTTGGCAATCATCACCGCCTCAGCCACATAGTCGCTGTCCGGTACTGCGCGGCGGCCGAAGCTACCACCCGAGTACTGGGTGTTGATCACGATCTGCTCGGGGCTCAAGCCGGTGATGCCGGCCGCGACACCCTGGTCCAGCGTTTGGATTTGCGAGGCCGTCCAGATCTCACATTTGTTGGTGCTCAGCTCCACGACGCAGTCTAAGGGCTCCATGCTGGCGTGCGCTAAAAACGGAAATTCGAAGTGTGCCTCCAGTGTTTTATCTGCTTCGGTCAACGCGCGTTCCGCATCACCGTTGCTCACGGCGCTCATGCCGGGTTCACTGGCGGCCGCTTTGAAATCCGCCAGTAGTTCTTTGCTGCCGCGCTTCTCCGCTTTGTCGTAGTCCCACTCAATCTGAAGCGCCTTGCGTGCCTTAAGCGCGGTGAAGTAACTATCCGCCAGGACCGCGACGCCTCGCTGGATTTGCACCACGTGCTGCACGCCGGGAATGGCTTTGGCCTGGGTGGCGTCAAACCGCTTCACTACGCCGCCAAATTTGGGCGGACGTGCGAGCACCGCGATCAACTGCCCAGGACGATTGACGTCGATGGTGTACGTCGCGGTGCCATCGGTTTTGCTCGGGCTGTCCAGGCGCGGGACGTGCGTGCCGATCAGCGTGAAGTCTGCGGGGTCTTTCACCGCGGGTTCGGCGGGCGGTGTGATGCTAGCCGCAGCGGCGGCGAATTCTCCAAAGTTGCCCCGCTGGGCGGAGCCTGCGTGGCGCAGCGTGCCTTTACTCACGCTGATCTCCCCGGCCTCGACGCCCCACTGGGCGGCGGCCGCCTGCACCAGCATCGCTTTGGCGGCGGCGCCGGCTTGGCGATACTGCATAAAGGAATTGGCAATCGAGGTGGAGCCGCCCGTGCCCTGCATCGGCCCGAAGGCAAAGTTGTTGTACAGCGCAGCGTTGGCGGGGGCGAACACCACCCGCATTTGTGACCAGTCCGCATCCAACTCCTCAGCGACCAGGGTCGGCAAGCCAGTGCTCACGCCTTGGCCTTTGTCCATGTGCTTGGAGAACACAGTGACCAGGCCGTCGCCGCCCACCTGTACGAACGGGCTGAACGTGTGCTGGGCGGCCGGATTGGCCACCGGCGCAGCTGCCGTTGCGCCCTGCCGTGCGGCATCAGAACTCTCCGGCGCTGGCGCCGGGCTGCAGCCAACCATGAAGCCACCGCCCGCCGTCATCGCGGAGAGCTTCAGAAAGCGCCGACGGGAGTTGTCAGCAAAACCCAGGTTGCTCAGTTTGATCGATTTTAAATTCATCATCGCGCTACGCCTCCAGCTTCTCGGCCGCCCTGTGGATAGCCTTGCGGATACGCACGTAGGTGCCGCAGCGGCAGATATTGCCTGTCATTGCGCCGTCGATGGCCGCATCGTTCGGCGAAGGATTCTGTTCCAGCAGAGCCGTGGCCGACATCATCTGGCCGGACTGGCAGTAGCCGCACTGGACCACGTCGATATCGCGCCAGGCCTCGCGTACTGCCATAGCGGCGGGGCTGGAGAGGCCTTCGACCGTGGTGACGTTCTGTCCAACCACCGCAGAGACCGGTAGCACGCAGGAGCGGGTGGCGCTGCCGTTAAGGTGGACGGTGCATGCGCCGCACTGGGCGATCCCGCAGCCGAATTTGGTGGCGGTGAGGCCTAGATCCTCGCGCAGCACCCAGAGCAGCGGCTTGTCGTCGGGCACGTCTACCGTATGTTTCTCGCCGTTTACTGTCAGCTCGACACTCATCTTTGATCTCCGCAGGGTTTACAGGTGAATGGCGCCTGCACCGGGCTGCATATTACGCGCACGCCGCAGCGGCGCCGGATGCGCTGACATCATAGCGCACCCGGTTAATGCACAGGTGCCAGCGCCCGCCCATCGCAGCGCAGCAGCGGATTGGCCGGCTTGCCCGGGCTCAGTGCACCCCGCAATCACCGAATAACGAGATATTGTGAGGGGGCACGACTATAATCGCGGGTCTTGGAACCCGGCCATGCTGCCGCCGATTTGTGGAATATCTATTCGTGACTACCGCGACCGACAGGGTGCGATTCGCCGACTATCTTGAGCTGTGCAAACCGCGTGTTGTGAGCCTCATCATGTTCACTGCGGTGGTCGGCATGCTGCTTTCCACCACAGGCTGGGTGCCCTGGCAGCCTCTAGTGATGGGCTCGGTGGGCATCGCCCTGGCCGCCGCCTCCGCTGCGGTGATCAACCATGTGCTGGACCAGCAGATTGACGCCCGCATGGCGCGCACGCGCAACCGGCCGCTGCCGAGCGGTAGCCTCACCCAGCGCAACGCAGTGATCTTCGCCCTGTCGCTGGCGGTGGTCTCGATGGTGGTGTTGGTGGCCTTCGTCAACCCGCTCACGGCGATGCTGACGTTCGCTAGCCTGATCGGCTACGCCATCATCTACACCGTATTCCTCAAGCGGGCGACACCCCAGAATATCGTGATTGGCGGCGCGGCCGGCGCCGCTCCACCTGTGCTGGGATGGGCAGCGGTGACTAACAGCGTCGACCCTAACGCCTTGTTACTGTTTCTGATTATCTTCGTGTGGACGCCGCCGCATTTCTGGGCTTTGGCGATTGCGCGACGTGAGGATTATGCGCGGGTGGGTATTCCCATGCTGCCAGTGACCCACGGCAACGAGTTCACCAGCCTGCATATTCTGTTCTACACCATCCTGTTATTGCTAGTGACGGTGTTGCCGTTTCTCACGGGCATGAGTGGGTTGGTATACGTAGTTGGCGCGCTGCTGCTGGGCGGGGGGTTCATGTACTACGCTCTGGCGCTTAAGTTCGGTTCTGACGATGCGCTGCCCATGCGGACCTTCGCGTATTCCATCACTTACCTCACGGCGCTGTTCGCGCTGCTGTTGGTAGATCATTACGGCACGGCCTTCTTCGGCTGGCCGGGTGGTGGGGGCTTGGCCGGATGATGAAAGCTCTGAGCGCATTACTGTTGCTGCTGGGCGGTGCCATCGCGCTGGTCTGGTGGCAGACGCAAGCACCCCTGCCTCCCGCTGCCCCCATCCCGATGCCCAGCGAACCCGCGCCGGCGCCAGCGCCTGCACCCGTGACGGCGCCCGAGCCGGCTGTCGCGGCGCCCGCCGAGGCGACGGACAGCGAGAAAGAGAAGTTGGTGTTTGAGGTGAAGTCCGAAGGCGATCTGATGTTTGTGCTGCGCGAGCTTGGCATGGACGACGTCGAAGGCGAGATGGCTACCTGGGCGGTCAAACGCGGATATCCGGAGTACGACCAGTCGGGCAATTACCTCTTGGATCAGCCATATCAGCAGTACGACGACGACACCCTGCTGGGGCTGGCAGAAAGCGGCGACATGTGGGCGCAGCAGCTCCTGGCCAAACGGTTGGTAGGCTCACGCCCGGGCGACGCCATGCAATGGTACGAGCGGGCGGCCGCCAGCGGCTCGGTATACGCGATGCAGGAGCTGGCGAACCTCCACTATCGGTCTGCGCGCAAAGCCACGCGTGCGCAACTAAAGGATGCGGAGGGGCGCGAGCAGCTGGATGCCATCAAGGGCGAGTCTCCGGAGGTGACGGCCTACGCCTGGCTGGCTGCGGCTGAACGATCCGGTTGGGATCCCACCCGTGCCGCCTCCACCGTCTCGCTGGTCTCGCGGCGGCTCAGCGATGAGCAGGTGGCTGAAGCCTGCACGATGGCTGAGGATATTCGCAGCGGCCTACAATCACAGCGCCAGTCCCAGGGGCTGGGCGCGTATGATCTAACCCCGCCGCCATTGCTGGTCGCGCCAGGGGAGTGGGGGGGAACCACCTCATGTTACGAAGAAGAACAAGCCTACGACCTCAGCCAGTGCCAGGAGGCGGCGGTGGTCGCCTCAGGTGTGTCGACCGACGTTTGGATTTGCGGAGAGCGTTAGTGTCGGCCGTGCCCATCGCAAGTGAGTGCAGCGGGTAGTGGACGTTACCGGCATCCTGGAGGAGTTAAACGAGGCGCAGCGCGAGGCGGTGACCTGCGGTATGTCGCCAGTGTTGGTGCTGGCCGGCGCGGGCAGCGGCAAGACCCGCGTGCTCACCCATCGTATCGCCTGGCTGATGCAGGTAGAAAACGTGCCGCCGCATTCGCTGATCGCAGTCACATTCACCAACAAGGCCGCCGCCGAAATGCGCGGTCGCATCGAGCATTTTCTGGGCGGGCCCAGTAACGCATTGTGGATCGGCACCTTTCACGGGCTGGCCCATCGTCTGTTGCGGCTGCATGCCAAAGAGGCGGGGCTGCCCAAAGATTTTCAAATTCTGGACTCGGACGATCAGCTGCGGCTGGTGCGGCGTGTGGTGCGTGGCATGGATCTGGATGAAAGTCGCTGGGTACCGCGCGACTTGCGCTGGTTCATCAACAAGAACAAAGACGAGGGCCTGCGCCCGAAGCATCTGGATGACGATGGCGATGAGTATCGCGGCAAGCTCATCCATATCTATCAGGCCTACGAGGAGGCTTGCGATCGTAGTGGCCTAGTCGACTTTGCCGAGCTGCTGCTGCGCGCGCTGGAGTTATGGCGCGACAATGAGCAGGTGCTGGAGCACTATCGCAATCGCTTCCAGTTCCCGCTGGTGGACGAGTTTCAGGATACCAACTCTATTCAGTACGCGTGGCTGCGACTACTGGCGGGCGATTCCGGTTTGCCGTTTGTGGTGGGCGATGATGATCAGTCGATCTATCGCTGGCGCGGTGCGCGGGTTGAGCACATTCAAAAATTTCAGAGCGATTTTCCAGAAGCCAAGCTGGTGCGTCTGGAGCAGAACTATCGCTCGACCGGCAATATCCTGTCCGCTGCGAATGAGTTGATTCAACACAACGCCGGTCGCCTGGGCAAAACGCTGTGGACGGCCGGCAAAGATGGCGATCTTATTCGTCTGTTTGCGGCGTTTAACGATCGCGAAGAAGTGGACTTTGTGATCAGCCGCATCCGCACCTGGGTGGAGCAGGGCGGTCAGCGCCAGGAAGTGGCGGTACTGTACCGCTCCAACGCACAGTCACGGGTGTTTGAAGAAGGCCTGATCAACGCGGCCATGCCATACAGGGTGTACGGCGGGCTGCGCTTTTTCGAGCGCGCAGAAATCAAAGACGCGCTGGCGTATCTGCGCCTTACCCTGCGCCGTGATGACGACACGGCGTTCGAGCGGGTGGTGAACTTACCGGCACGTGGTATCGGTGCGCGCACCATGGAGATCATTCGCGATTACTCGCGTGCCAATGGTGTGTCCATGTGGCAGGCATCCGTGGACATGCTGCAAGATGGGTTGTCGGCCCGGGTCGCTAAATGCGTGCGCGAGTTCATGACCCTGATCGAGAAACTCGCCCATCAATGCGATGGTCTGGATCTGCATGAGCAAGCCGATCTGGTGATTCGCAGCAGCGGCCTGATTGAGCACTATCAAAAAGAAAAAGGCGAGCGCGGCGAGGCGCGCATTGAGAATCTTGAGGAACTGGTGAACGCTGCGCAAGGCTTTCAGGCCGATCCGGACGATGAAATGGGCGATCTGGAAGCGTTTTTGGCGCACGCCGCGCTTGAGTCGGGCGGTGAGCAGGGCACCACCGGCTGGGAAGACTGCGTGCAGCTGATGACCATGCATACCGCCAAGGGGCTGGAGTTTCCGGTCGTGTTCCTGGTAGGGCTTGAGGCAGGGCTGTTTCCGCACCGGCGCTCAATGGAAGACCCCGAGGGGCTGGAAGAAGAGCGCCGCCTTTGCTACGTGGGCATGACCCGGGCAATGCAGGAGCTGTACCTGAGCTACGCCGAATCGCGCCGCCTGCACGGCTCGCAGGTCAGCGCGGCGCCCTCACAGTTCCTGCGCGAAATTCCCAATAACCTGATCGAGGAGGTGCGCCCACGTGTGCGCGTCTCGCGACCGTATGCCGCTACCCGTACCTCGCGGCGGGCGGTAATAGAGGATTCGCCTGTGCCGGGTATCTCGCTGGGGCAACGGGTGCACCATAAAAAATTCGGTGATGGCGTAGTGATGAACTACGAGGGTCAGGGCCAGCATGCCCGATTGCAAGTAAACTTCGAGTCCGCCGGGACCAAGTGGCTGGTGATGGCGTACGCAAACCTGCAGGTGCTGTAGTAGCGTACAATGTACGTGTAGGGAGCAGCATGAACGGCAAAGCCGCAGGCTAATGAAAATTATCATATTAGGGGCTGGCCAGGTGGGCAAAACTGCTGCACGCCATCTGGCGCAAGAAAAGCACAACGACGTGACTGTTGTGGATACTAATGCGGAGACCTTGCAGGATTTGCAGGACCGCTTGGATATTCGCACTGTTCATGGCCATGCGGCTCACCCCGGCGTGCTGGCCCGTGCGGGTGCTGATGATGCCGACATGATTATTGGGCTCACTGATTCGGATGAGACCAACATGATCGCGTGCCAGGTTGCCTATACGTTGTTCCATACACCCACCAAGATTGCGCGGATTCGCGCTAACGCCTACATGGTGGAAGACCGCCTGTTCAGTCAGGGCGCAATGCCTGTTGATGTGCGCATCAGTCCGGAGCAACTGGTGATGGAGCACATCGAGCAGCTTATCCGCTACCCGGGTGCGTTGCAGGTGCTGGATTTTGCCGAGGGGCGCGTGCGTTTGGTCGGCGCCCAGGCGCACGCGGACGGTCTGCTTACCGGCCATGCGTTGAGCGAGTTGGCTGATCACATCCCGGAAGTCGAAACCCGCGTGGCAGCGATTTATCGCAACGGCGAGAGCATTCCGCCTGAGGGCGATACGGTGATTCAGGAAGGCGATGAAGTATTTTTTATCGCGGCGCGCAAAGACATTCGCGTGGTGATGGGCGAGATGCGCAAGCTCGACACACCGGTGCGACGAGTGTTTGTCGCGGGCGGTGGCAACATTGGTTACCGTCTGGCACGCAAACTGGAACGCACTAATCAGGTGAAGCTGATCGAGCGCGATCGTGCTCGCGCGAAAGAAATATCCGAGCGTCTGGAGCGCACCGTTGTACTGTGCGGCGACGCGGCTGACAAGGAGTTGCTGCTGGAGGAGAACATTGATGCTGCCGATGTGTTCTGCGCGGTCACCAACGCAGAGGAAGCCAACATTCTCTCGTGCATGTTGGCCAAGCGCCTGGGTGCCAACAAAGTCATGGCGTTAATCAATCGCCCAGCCTATGTCGAGCTGGTCGAGGCGGGCAGTATTGATGTGGCACTGTCGCCGCAGCAAATCACCATCGGCTCGTTGTTACGTTATGTACGTCGTGGTGATGTGGTGCGTGTGCATTCTCTGCGCCGTGGGGCGGCCGAGGCGATTGAGGCGGTCGCGCATGGAGATCGGGAGCGCTCGCGCGTCGTAGGTAAACGAATCGACGAGGTTAAGCTGCCACGCGGTGTCAGCATCGCCGCGATGGTGCGCGGGGATGATGTGCTGGTGGCGCACCATGATTCGGTGATTGAGGCCGACGACCATGTCATTTTGTTTCTCACTGATCGCTCGAAAGTCAGCGCGGTTGAAAAACTCTTCCAGGTGGATGTGACGTTCATCTGAACGCCCGCCAGTAGATCACGTGCACTTCTCAATCATCCAATGGATACTCGGCGTGTTGCTGATGATGTTCAGTGTCACCATGGTGCCGCCGATTATCGTCTCGATTATCTATCAGGATGGCAGCCTGCTAGGGTTTGTCGACGCGCTCTTGTTCATTTTGTTTTCCGGTCTTCTCATCTGGATGCCGGTGCGCAAGCTCTCGCGGCGCGAACGGCAGAATCTGCGCCTGCGCGACGGCTTTGTGGTGGTCGCCGGGTTCTGGCTGGTGCTGGGGACGTTCGGCGCGCTGCCGTTACTGCTGTCTGTCACGCCGGCCATGAGTCTCACCGATGCGGTGTTCGAATCCATGTCCGGCTTGACCACCACAGGTGCGACTGTGCTGGTCGGGCTGGACGACCTGCCCAAGTCGGTTCTTTATTACCGCCAGCAACTGCAGTGGTTTGGTGGCATGGGGATCATCGTGTTGGCGGTTGCGGTGCTGCCGATGCTGGGGGTCGGCGGCATGCAGTTGTATCGGGCGGAAACACCGGGCCCGGTGAAAGACTCCAAACTTACCCCGCGTATCACCGAGACGGCCAAGTATCTGTGGTTGGTGTACGCCACCATCACGTTGGCCTGTCTATTGGCGTACTGGTCGGCGGGCATGGATTTTTTTGACGCGCTCACGCACAGCTTCAGTACCGTCGCGATCGGCGGGTTCTCCACCCACGATGCCAGTTTTGGTTATTTCGACAGCGCGTTGATCGAGATGTTGGGTGTGGTGTTTATGTTTATCGCAGGCATCAACTTCTCTTTGCACTTCGCCAGTTTTGGCCGCGGTGGGCGCGTGGGTTACTACGTGACAGACCCGGAGTTCCGTGCCTACGTGGTTATTCTGTTCATGCTGGTGCTTGTGGTGTTTGCTTATCTGTTTTTGAGTGGCGAGTACGCCAGCTTGAGTGAGGCCTTCACCAAAGGTATTTTTCAAGCGGTTTCTATTGCCACCACCACCGGCTTTCTCACCGACGAGTACTCGGCCTGGCCCGGTGCGTTGCCGGTGCTGCTTATTCTGATGAGTTTTATCGGCGGTTGTGCTGGCTCTACGGCTGGCGGCATGAAGGTCGTGCGCTGGTTGCTCGTTTACAAGCAGGGTGTGCGCGAGGTGTTCCGGCTGGTGCATCCACGCTCTGAAGTGCCGATTAAGCTCGGCAAACGCGCAGTACCCACGCGGGTTATCGAGGCCGTGTGGGGATTTTTCTCCGTCTACATTGTGCTCTTTGGCACGCTTATGCTGGTGCTAATGGTGCTGGGGTTAGATCAGGTCACTGCCTTCTCAGCGGTGGCGGCAACGTTGAATAACCTGGGCCCGGGATTGGGCGAGGTAGCGTCGAATTTTGCCTCAATGGCCGATGGCGTTAAGTGGGTATCAATATTTGCCATGTTGCTGGGTCGACTGGAAATCTTTACTCTGCTGGTGCTTATCTCGCCCACCTTCTGGCAGCGTTAGGCCGGTGGATTAGACTTGTGGATATCTTGAGCTTCACTCGCTTGATCGATCGGCTTAACCAGGCGGTTGGTCGCACAGTGTCTTGGTTTACGCTTGCAATGGTGCTGGTGAGCTTCGTGGTGGTGCTGGCGCGATATGTGTTTGAGGCCGGCTGGATCTGGCTGCAGGAACTGGTGATCTGGATGCACGCGGTGGTGTTTTTGCTCGGCGCCGCGTATACCCTGCAAGAAGGCGAGCATGTGCGCGTGGATGTGCTGTACCGACGAATGACGCCGCGCGGTCGCGCCTGGGTAGAGATCGTCGGCGCCCTGGCGCTGCTGGTGCCCACCTGCCTTTACTTCTTGTTCATGACTATGCCCTACGTGATGAATTCCTGGCAGCGCAGCGAAAGCTCGCGCGAGCCGGGCGGGCTACCGTTTCCGTTTGTGCCAATGGCCAAAACCAGCATCGTGCTGATGGCGGTGCTGGTGCTGCTGCAGGGGCTGGTAATGGCCATTCGCGCGGGCCTGTTCCTGCGCGGTCGCGTATCGGCTGAGGCAGCTGGGCTGGATGATCCGCATGGCGGTTTTGATGTTCACGCACCTTAGGGCGATGCGGGCATGATGGCGATACTGCTTTTTGTGGCTGTGGTGCTGGTATTGCTGGTCGGGTATCCGGTGGCGTTCTCACTGGCCGGTACTGCGCTCGCATTTGCGCTGCTGGGCACCGCCACAGGGAATTTTGACGCGGATTTTCTAGGTGCCATGCCCAATCGCATTTACGGTGGGGTGATGAGCAACGAGTTGCTGGTCGCCGTGCCGCTGTTTGTGTTCATGGGCGTGATGCTGGAACGCGCCCGCATCGCAGAGGACCTGCTTAGCACGCTGGCCGAGTGCTTCGGCAATATTCGCGGCGGGCTGGGTGTGTCGGTGACGCTGGTGGGTATGTTGCTCGCGGCCAGCACCGGGATTGTGGGTGCGACTGTGGTCACGATGGGATTGCTGGCGCTGCCGACCATGCTCAAGCGCGGCTACGATCCGGCCGTCTCCACCGGAGCCATCGCGGCGGCTGGCACCTTGGGGCAGATTATTCCCCCGTCCATCGTGTTGGTGTTGCTCGGCGATGTGCTGTCTTCTGCTTATCAGCAGTCGCAGATCGATCTGGGGATTTTCTCGCCGAAAACGGTGTCGGTGGGCGATTTGTTTCTGGGCGCGCTGGTGCCCGGGCTGATGCTGGTTGGCATGTACATCGTCTATCTGCTGGTCCTGGCCTGGCGGCGACCGGATGCGATGCCCGCTTGCCCGCCCGAGTTGGATGCCGCCGGCAAGTCCGGCCTGCGTCTGCGCGTGATCAAGGTGCTGATGCCGCCGTTGTTTCTGATCGCGACCGTGCTGGGTTCCATCATCACTGGCCGCGCGACGCCCACCGAAGCTGCGGCCGTCGGCGCCATCGGGGCGATGTTGCTGGCGGCGATGCATGGGCAATTTAATCTTGCACGGCTAAGTGAAGTGGTGCGCGCGACCACGCGCGTCAGCAGCATGGTGTTTCTGATCTTGATCGGCGCTTCGGTCTTCTCGTTAGTATTCCGGGGATTTGGCGGTGATGAGCTGGTGGCGACGGCGCTGTCGGACCTGCCGGGTGGTGCGATAGGCGCCATGCTGGTGGTCATGCTGGTGATGTTTGTGCTGGGCTTTGTGCTGGACTTTATCGAGATCACTTTTGTGGTTGTGCCTATCGTGGGGCCGGCCTTGCTGTCTATGGGGCTAGACCCAGTGTGGCTCGGCATTATGATTGCGATTAACCTGCAAACCTCGTTCCTCACACCGCCTTTTGGTTTCGCCCTGTTCTATCTGCGGGGCGTCGCCCCTGCACAGGTGCCGACCAGCGCTATTTATCGCGGTGCGATGCCGTTTGTGGCGATTCAGTTGCTGGCGCTGCTGATGCTGGCGCTGTGGCCAGCGCTTGCTACCTGGCTGCCCGCGTTAGTCTACGGCCACTAGCTGCAGGCATATATCGCATCGCTGCAGCCACGGTGGCGCTTGAGGCATTCGCTGAGTTTGAGCACACTTATTCGCAGGCGATGGATCAACCCGATGGCTAGTGCCAGGTCCGCTTGAGAACGTCCTGTATCAACCGGCCAGCCACAACAAAACAGACTCAGCCAGGTGATGCGACACATCCGCCAGCAGATACACCGCGATCGCGTAGACGGTGAGTACCATAGAGGCGGCGAGCGCGGCGCTTACGGGCCGCCAACGCGGGCGCGCCAGTGCCCGCAGTCGTTCAAGTGTATCCTCCCCCGTGCTGGCGAACTGTGCGCCGCGGGTAAGTGCGTGTAGTTGCCAGTGACGCACAGCGACAATGGTCTGAGCCACCAGGTTTGCGGAGCCTTGGCGTGCAGCCGCCTGGTCGCAACTTTGTTCAGCCGCCAGCGACAGTTCCGCCAACAGTGCTTTGCGCAGGCTTGGCCACCACAGTACGGTAGCAATGCGCGCACTAAGCTGGCGCAAATTATCAAACCGATACCGATGCGCATGCTCGTGCGCCAGCGCAACTTGCAACTGCTCCGCGCGGGCGTGTGTGAGCAGGCCGCGTGAGATGAGCACGCGCTGGCGCAGCAAACCCGCACAGCAGGCGAACACGTTAGGGGAGTCGATAATCTCGTACTCCTCGCGCCCGCTGCGGCATGCCAACGCCATCAGCACCAGGCCCACCTGCCTACCACGGTAAATCATCAGCACCGCGAATCCGATCAGCAACCCGCCCAGCCCGGCGGCGAGAGCTGAGTAGGCCATCGCGCTGTCGGCCTGGCCGAGCGCCATGGGCACATGCGCCTCGCATGCCGCGCCATGGCAATGCGCATGTAAGTGCGCGCCGTGAAACACGGGAGTAAATACCAGTGCGGCCACGAGGACAGCCACGAGCAGGGGGAAGAACGCCAGCGCTTGCAATACCCAGGCGCGTGTGACTGGCGCCAGTGTTCTCATCGTCGGGTGCATTCCCCTGAAGGCTATGCCGGTAAGTCCGCCCAGTATCGCCCACAGGCCGGTCGCGGCCAGGATGGGCAATACAAGCGGTAGCGGCACACCGGTAAGGTCGATTGTGTTCACTGCTCGTGCTCTACCTCGTCACTGTCCCGGGTATCGCATCGGTCGCGCAACAGATGCTCAAGTTTATGCAGTGACTCGGGGTCGTTGCTGTTAATGAACTCGACGAATCCTGACAACACCGGTTGCAACGTGCCCCCGCCAATCTCGCTGGCCACCTCATCGATCAACAGGCCAATTAACGACTGGCGGCTTAACGCAGCACGGTACTCGTAGGCACGTCCGCTTTTTTCACGCAGCAACGCACCTTTTCTTACCAGCCGTTCCAGCGTGGATTGCACGGTACTCAGGCTGATGGTCTTGCCACTGTGCTCAGCTAAATGGCTGAGCACCTCGCGCGCGCTTGCGCTGCGGGTGGACCACATCAGCGCCATGACATCCAGTTCCAGCGTGCCTAGGCGTGGAGCACGCGCACGGTTATGTCGTTTTAACAGGTTATTAAACATTCGGAGCCTCGATTAACGAGTTATTTTTTTCGAAAACCAAAACCGATTGCTTATCGGCTTTCGTATATCAAGTTACGCTGCGGCAACGCTTCGGGCAAGACTTAACAACAGCTGATATGAAAATCGCGAATAAGATCAGACGGTCCGCCGCGGTGTGCCGCGACCCGCAGCGCTCGTGGCGCACTGCCCTCATCGGCTGTGTGCTGTGGCCGACATGGTTGCCGGCCGCCGGTCTACCCACCAGCGCGAGCGAGGATATCGAGGAGGTGATCGTAACCGGCGCCGCGACCCTGCTGGGGGATCCGACCTCGGCTACCCAGGGGCTGGTCACCGGTGAGCAATTGATGCAACGCCCGGTCGCGCGTGCGGCGGAACTGCTTGAGTTCATGCCGGGCCTGATCGCCACTCAGCACAGTGGCGAGGGCAAGGCCAATCAGTATTTCCTGCGTGGGTTCAATCTGGATCACGGCACCGATTTTTACGTGGAGGTGGAAGGTCTGCCGGTCAACATGCGTTCCCATGGGCACGGCCAGGGGTATGCGGATCTCAATTTTCTGATTACCCCATTGGTGGATCAGCTGGAGTATCGCAAAGGCCCGTATTACGCAGACATTGGCGATTTTTCTGCGGCTGGCTCCGCCGACTTTCGTTACCCGCAGCGCCTGCAGCACACGCGCGCGGACCTTACCGTGGGTGAAGATTCCTACGTCGATGTGTTTCTGGCGGGTTCGCCCGCTGCCGGTGACGCGGATCTGGTGCTGGCCCTGGCGCACACGAGCAATGCAGGCCCGTTTGAGCGGGATCAGAACCTGCGCAAGACCAATGGCATGTTCAAGTACACGCGGGGCGGCGACTACAACCGCTTCTCGGTGACCGGCATGCTCTACGATGGGCAATGGGACTCCTCCGATCAGGTGCCTAAGCGTGCGGTCGAGCGGGGCCTGATTACCGATCTGGGGTTTATCGACCCCACTGTGGGCGGCGAATCGCATCGCTACAGTCTGTCGGCAGAAGTCCGTCGCTCCGCCGGGGCCGGGCATTGGAACATTGCCGGCTATGCGATCGACTACGCGCTTGATCTGTTCAGCAACTTTACCTATTTGCTGGAGGACAACAACAACGGGGATCAGTTCGAGCAGGTAGACGAGCGGCGGCTTTACGGCCTCAGCGGTCACTACCATCGTCCGCTGGAATGGGTGGAGGTAGATGCCGCGCTGAGGCTTGGCATGCAGGTTCGCCACGATGATATTGATCAAGTGGGGCTGTACAGCACGCTTGAGCAGATTCGTATTGGCACGGTGCGTGAGGATCAGGTGAGCGAATCCAGCGTCGGTGTCTATGCCGAGTTAGACGTACGCTGGAGCGATACGTTTCGGTCGATTTTTGGCGCGCGGCTGGACTACTTCGATTTTGATGTAATGGCTGGGCTGCCCGCCAATGGGGGCAGTGGCCAGGATGCACTACTGAGCCCCAAGCTCAGCCTGGTGTTCGGTCCCTGGCATGAAACCGAGTACTTCTTGAACATTGGGCAAGGCTTTCACAGCAACGATGCGCGCGGTGTGACAATCGCCGTTGATCCCGGCGACCCAGCCGTGCCAGCGCAACCGGTGGACGCGCTGGTCAGCGCATGGGGGGTGGATCTTGGGCTGCGCACCGCCGTGTTCGACAACATGCAGATTGCTGCGGCACTGTGGGGACTGCAGATCGACTCGGAGTTACTCTTTGTGGGAGATGGTGGCGTTACCGAAACCCGAGGCGAGAGCGAGCGTTACGGCGCCGAAATCTCCATGTACTATACGCTGGCCGACTCGTTCATTGTCGATGCCGATTACGCTTGGTCGCATGCCCGTTTTGCCCACGCGCAAGAAGATCACATTCCCGGTGCGGTGGAGAACGTGGCATCTGTAGGGGTGACCTGGGCTGGCGAGGGGCGCTGGAGCGGTGGCATGCGGCTGCGCTTTTTGGGCGATGGCCCGCTGGTGGAGGACAACAGTGTGCGATCGCAATCCACCACCGTGCTTAACGCCCAGGTGGGCTACGATCTTAATCAGGCGATCCATCTGAGCCTGGCGGTCTACAATCTGCTCGATAGCGACGACGCCGACATCACCTATTTTTATGAGTCACGTCTGCCGGGCGAGATTGAAGGTGTAGAGGACGTCCACTTTAAGCCGGTGCAACCAAGCCAGTTAAGGCTTTCGCTCCAAAGTCGTTTCTGAGGCGACCAGGCGCAGTGGGGTGCGCGCCGCTCAGATTCTGTGCGCCCGGTCATAATGCAAATCTCATCAACTGCGGTGGACTGCCGGAGCGTGCCTCTCGCAGTGCCGTGTGCAAACTGTGATCCTGTCCAACAAACCGTCACGCTCGATTCAGGCGAACGTTAAGTAGGCTCCGCCGGCGCCGATATTCTGTGATGAATCCGGGCAGTGGCGAGAGCCATGCTCCACGGCTTTTGCTTGAGCCTGCCCGCTACCTCGAGCCAACTGATGGGATCATCCGCAATGAGAGCGCTTCTGCTTGAGTCCAGGCGTTGCTTCAATGAGTGCTCAGGCTGAACATGGATGAGCAACCCCAAAGCGGACAACATTTGGGCGCCTGGGCGCTACCGCTGCTGGCATTCCTATGCCTGAGCCTGGGCAATAGTCATAGCGCCACACTCGCCGTCCAGGTGGACGCGCTGGTAGGCATTCAATCCGGTCGCCTCGTGCCGCAACTGGTGGGTACATTCCAGTGGCTGAGCGGGGGCTGGCTGATCAGCCACCTATTGAGCAGGCTGGTGGTGTGTCCGATGGTTCAGCGGCGTACCGGCGCGCCTGCTCCCAGTATTCTCACCAACTCGCTCACCGCGAGTATTTTCATCGTTACGTTCTTCGCGATTATCCGTCTCGTATTTGACCGTCCGATCGGTGGATTGGTCGCGACGTCCGGCGTTGTGACATTGGTCATCGGTTTTGCCGTGCGCGACATGATCGCGGACTTTTTCTCCGGACTCGCGATGAACCTTGAGCACCCCTATCGCATCGGCGATTGGCTGGAGCTTGGGCCGGGGCAGGTTGCCCGGGTGACCGAGCAGAATTGGCGAGCCACCCGCTTGGTGAGCCTGGGCGGTCGAACCCTCATCGTACCCAACAACGATCTGGCCAGTCGACAGTTCACCAATCTGAGTCTGCCGGACGGGCAGATTCGTGAATCGTTGCAGATTGTACTCAACTACACCGGCGATCCCGCGCGAATTGAGAACATTTTGTTGGCGGCGATTCTGGCGACCGACGGACCGGTAAAAGGCGCGCCGCATCAGGTGCGTATTACCGGGTTTAGCGAGCGGGGCGTGAGCTACCAGATTCGTTATTGGGTGGGTAGTTACGAGCATGCTGCCAGAGTGCGACATGCAGTGGCCGCAAAAGTGCTGGACAGCCTGAACCAGGCGGGTGTTGCGATTCCTTATGGCCAACAGGAAGTGCTGCTTACGCGTGAGCGGCGCGCCCGCCAGGATCGGCGTGTTAATGCCAGGCAATTACTCTCCCGCATCGAATGGCTGGAGGCTCTGGATGAGCAGGAGCTGACGCAATTGGCCACGGTCGCGCTCGGTCGAGAATTCCCGGCAGGAACTGCCGTGATGCGTGAGGGCGAGACCGGCACCGCGTTATATGTGCTGGTGGAAGGCGTGGCGGTTGTTGGCTCCTCCAATGGTGAACTGGGCGAAAGCACCATCGGGCAGATTCAGCCGGGTCAGGCGTTTGGTGAAATCTCCATGCTCACGGGTGCGGCGCGGGTAGCGACCGTAACCGCGCTCACCGATCTGTATACGTTAGAGGTTCGTCGTGAAGATCTTGAGCCGATCATGCGCGCGCGTCCGGACATTGCAAATGAACTTGGCCGGGTGATGGCGCGCCGGATGATGCTGAACCGGCGTAAGGCGAATCGCACCAGCGAGGAGCCGCAGCCCGAGGATCTAAAAACCAAAGCGTTGCAGCTGGCACGAAAAATCAGCGCGTTGTTTTCCATTCATCACACTCCTTGAGCGACACACTCAGCCTCCCGGCACTGCAAGAATATGCTCGCCCGAGCGTAGTAGTGTGATGGGGCATCCATACAGTGCGCTAAGCCGGGCTTCGGTCAGCACCTGATCGCGTGGGCCATCGGCAAATACGGTGCCCTCTCGCAGCAATACCACCCGTTCGATTTGCGGCGGAATCTCATTAACATGATGCGTGACCAGCACCAACGCTGTGCCAGCGCCGATCAGTTGGCTCAGCATGCGTTGCACGGCGAATGATGCGGGCAGATCAAGCCCCGAGGTGGGTTCGTCCAGCACCAATGTGGCGGGCTGGTGTACAAGGGCTCGTGCTAGCAGGACGCGGCGTTGCTGTCCGGTGGACATTTGCTTGAACGGTGTATCCGCCAGCGCATTGATATCCAGCTTGCTCATCAGGGCCTGCGCGCGCTTGCGCTGGGTCTGCTCGAACTGCGTGTGGATCGCGTGTAGGCCAATGCTGTTGCACAGGCCAGACAGCACGACCTCGCGCCCGCGTTTGTCACCCGGATAGTCATGCGAGATAAACGCCAGTTGCAGATCGTGCGAGACGATGCCGATCTGACTGCGCAGCTCGTTGATGTGAAAACGCTCACGTCCCAGAATCTTCACCCAGCTTAGCGGGTCAGCGACCGGGTAAATCTCGCGCCCCAGTAACTTTAGCAAGGTAGTTTTGCCACAGCCGTTGGGACCCAGAATCACCACGCTCTCGCCCTGCGCAACGGTCAGATCCAATCCATCAAACACCTGGGTCTGCCCGCGGAACACGCGCGCGTTGCGAATCTCGATCAGGGGCGCCGACATCGTTGTACTGGCCTGCTGGGGCGCGTTAGCCAGCGCCACGTGCCTTCATGTAAGCCTGCTCGGAGATCTCCAACCACTTGGATGCGCCAGCCTGAAACGTCCGGTAGGAGTTGTAGACTTTAGCGAACACCGGGTCTTTGGCCGCAAGTTCCTGGTGTACCTCATCCGACAGGCGACGCAGCAACTCGATGACATCGGGCGGGAAGGTGCGCAGTTGCACATCGTGCTCGTTCACCAGCGTTTCCAACGCGCGATTGTTCTGCGCGGTATACAGCGCGAGCATGTGAGTGTTAGCGGCCTCGCAAGCGTAGCCGACAATCGCCTGCAGATCCGGTGGTAGGGAGTCCCAGGCTTGTTGATTAACGATGCACTCCAGCACCGGTCCCGGCTCGTGCCAGCCTGGCGAGTAATAGTACTTGGCGGCGTTGTGCATGCCGAAGGCCAGATCGTTGTACG